>JAOAHX010000003.1 GCA_026415035.1 Thermodesulfobacteriota bacterium
CTGCCCAGGCCAGCTCGGGCGTGAAGAACCCGCCCATGTTACAGCTGCCTAACATCCCTCCCAATGGAGACTTGGCCATCACATGGCATCTGGAGGTGGCGGAGGCCAGGGTGGCGGTGAGCAGCCCGCCGCTCACGATGAGGGTGTTTTTGGGACCTAAGGGATCGACGTTCTTCTCGGTGTGGTTGTAAAGCAGGTAGGCATCGAGGCCCCTTCCCCCGAGAAACTTCCGGCGTATCTCAATGGGAATCGGCCTGATGTCAATCTTACCCGTGGTGAGGTCGATATAAGCGATCTTTCTATCCAAGGCCATCTTTCTTCTCCTCCTTCATCTTTCTTTCGAATGCTTCCTCTGCGAGCCGTTTGTTCACGTCCCAGACAGGCCCTCGGATGCGGGGAAAACCCTCTTTTACCCAGGCCACCCGGAATTCACTCCCACAGGTGGGGCACTTCACGGTCTTCGCACCGGGCGCGGGTTGAAGCCTCCCCATGCAGCTGGGATTGTGGCATCTCACCATTCCATAGGTCCTGGTCTTTCGTAGGCTCTCGGCTGTTGAAAGTCCTTCCTTCTCCTCCATGGCAACCCCCTTTCTCGGAAAATGGAAGGGAAACCGGAAGACCTCCTGTTTCCCCAGGTTTAAAGTTCACAATAGTGAACCCACCGCTCCATGACGCCAACCTGCCAATATATGAGATTCTTAAACCATTATAAAATTTTTGTCAAGCCAAATTTTCGGAACCTAAAAAAAGTTCACGATAGTGAACAAAGAGGCGCCCCTCCCCCGTCCCGGGCCTCCTTCAGGGAGGGTCGATTGCGGAGAGTTCCTCCCGGGATCGCGAGGAGTCTAAAAGGGGGGTGGGGTTCCACCACTCGATCCAGGTCCCTTCCCGACTAAATCGAATATCCGTCCTCTTTTCGATCTCCCGGATCCAGTCTCCCAAGGAAGAGGCGTGGTGGATGATGAGGGGGGTGCTGTGGTCCGGAAGGATGTCCTCGTAGAATCGGTGGAGGAAGATGTTCCGGTCGATCTCCTGCAAAATCTCTCCCTCATCCCAGGGCGTGGGCCGGATAAAGCCGTGGTTCGCCCCTTCGTCTCTCCGATAGAGGAGATGATCCGGGAATCGGTCCTTGAGGCGTCGGAGGGTTTGAACCCCTTTTACGATGTCCGAAAACGTGATCCCCTTGCCGAAATATCTCAAAAGTCGATCGGAGAACGACTCGAATCCGATGGAGGCGAAGAGGAGTTTCACGTCCCCTTCCTGGGCCAACTGAAGGAGGCCCGGAAGATCCTCGGCATGGGCATTGATATCATCGACCCTGCAAACGAGGTGGATTTGCGAAAGGGCGAGGGACTGACGGGCCGCCTCTTTTAAAAGGAGGCCGAGGGAGCGGAGGGGATACTCGTCGATCAGTTCAAAAGGGATCTTTCTCCCGCCTTTTTCGGGCAGGCCCTGGATTTGGTGGATCACCTGATTGAGCGCGAGGGTCCCCTGGAACCCTTTGTCCCGGGCCACATCGCAGAAGGTGCACCCGCGGCTCGTCACCTCGATCGGCTCCCTGAATCGGTCCCGGATCTCCACCGGAGGGGGGAGGAGGAGTCTTTGAACTTTTTGGCCGTAGGGACAACCGATGCCCTGCAATACCTGACCGATTTGGACAGGGTGTTCTTTAAGGTCGGCGGAGAAGGTAAAGAGATTCGACCAATCGACCTCGAGGAAAAGGGAGGGGGTCCAGGGCGCCTTAAAAATCCCCCGGCCCGATCGGAAGAGTTCTGCCGGAAAGCCCTCTACGGGTCCGTGGTAGCAGAGATCAACCAAGGAGTGCAGCCCCTTGAATCGGCCCGGGTGCAGGTCACTGTCAGGCTCGCCCAAGTAATCCTCGGGGGCCTGGGGCCCGGCCAGAAGGATCAGGAATCCCAGGCGTTTAAGGTCCTTCATCAATGCGATCAGATCTTTCCGTCCACACAGGTGGGAGAAAGCGATGATCTTTTCCCTCCCCCGATAATGGTCAGAGAGGAAACGGAATAGGCCTTCCTTGGAGAATGAGCGTCCGAGGCCGACCACGATGGATTCAATGGATAGTTTTTTCTGAAAGTAGGTGGCCGCCAGTTGGGGCCCAAGGAGTCCATAGGGTTGGCCGGTGTGATGGGAGAGGATGATCATGGCCTTTAGGATCTCGTGAGGAGGAATAATCGACTCTGTTTAGGCTACATGTTCCAGCCGCCGGAGACCTCCACTTCGGCACCGGTCATGAAACTGGCCTCGTCCGAAGCCAGAAAGGCGACGACGTTGGCGACCTCTTCGGGTTGTCCTGCTCGCCTCATCGGCGTCTGGTCGATGATCATCTTCTGATACTTCTCGGCCATCTTCGAAACCGTGGGGGTCAAAATGAAACCGGGCAAGACAGCGTTCACATTGATCTGATATTTGCCCAGCTCCCTGGCCACACTCTTGGTCAGCCCGAGGATCCCAGCCTTGGCCGTG
Source organism: Thermodesulfobacteriota bacterium (assembly GCA_026415035.1). Classification (NCBI taxonomy): domain Bacteria; kingdom Pseudomonadati; phylum Thermodesulfobacteriota; species Thermodesulfobacteriota bacterium. The sequence continues at coordinate 2,485 of JAOAHX010000003.1, forward strand.
CTGTAGCTGATCTCCGAGACCGCTCCTCGCTTGCCCCAGACAGAGGAGATGTTGATGATCTTTCCATACCCCCTCTCCATCATATGGGGGGCTACCGCCTGAATGCAGTTCAAAGTCCCGGTCAAGTGGACGCCGAAGACGGCCTGCCAGTCCTCCTCCTTCGTTTTCAAAAGGCTTCCCGGACGATCGAACCCGGCATTATTGACCAGGATATCGACTCTCCCGAAGGTCGAGAGGATCTCCCGAACCATCTGGTCGACCTGTTTCCGATCAGCCACATCCACGGCAAAGAAAAGTCCTTTTCTTCCTAATCTCTCGATTTCCCTCCGGGTCTCTTCGCCCGTTTCGCGGTTCCATTCCGCAACGACCACATCCGCCCCCTCCTGGGCCATCTTCAGGGCAATGGCCTTCCCGATCCCCTGCCCTGCACCCGTCACAATGGCTATCTTCTCTTTCAACCTCATTCGTTCCTCCTGAATGATTGTGAATCGGAATAGATTTAATTAAAAATCCACAGCCTTCGCCATCGGTTGAATCGTTTGAGAAAGGCGGCCTCTTCCGGTGTCAAAAAAGAGGGAGACGCCCTCTCTTTCAATTTCAACAACCCTCCATAATCGACCAATTGGAGGAAAGGAAAGAGAAGGCGCCCGAGCCACCCTCCCTTGTCGAATGAAAAACTGCTGTTAAAATCGATCAAGAAGGGCTTTCCCTCATCGGAGACGAGGATGTTGCCCTTGTGTCGGAGGTCTAAATGGACGACGCCCCTCGCATGGACTTCTCTCAAAATCCTTTCCAATCGCCAGAAAAAAGAAGGTGAAAGCCTCTCGCCCCGACCGATGGCCTTCCCGGGAATATACTCCATGGCAAAGGCAAAGCGATCGATCCGTTCAATCGGCTGGGGAATGCCCTCCAACCCCTTGAGACGTTGGTAAATTTTCCACTCCTTTTCGATCAACCAGAGGCCGAGGGTCCAGCGAAGGAAGAATCCCCGACTCTTCACATCTTTGACCACGAAGGTCTGACCCTTCACCACAACTTGGTGGAGGTCTGGCTTCCCGAAACGCCCCTTCACCAGGCAGATGGAATTCTTTTCGATCTCTTCTCGCGTCATCTCTAAAGAGGGCGATCCAAAAGGATCGGTCTAAAAGACCGTTTCCCAGAAGGGCCTGGTCAAGATCAAAAGGACCCCGCCGAGGACGAGCAACAGAATCCCCTCTTCGCTGTTCTCGATAAAATTCTTGAATCGCCAGGGAACCTTCTCCTTAGAGTAGGGCCTCCATCGGGGGAGATAGTCGGGGACCTTCTCGTCGTACTCCTCATAGGACCGGCCAAAGATTCTCTTCAGCCGTTCCCCCTCGACCCTTTTCTTATAAGGGATGTAATGGAAGCAGAACATAAACATCGCAGCGGCAAGAAGGTAGATATTATCGGCCAAGATGCAAAAACCGGCCGTGATCAGGATCGAGCCGATATAGAGGGGGTTCTTTACATAAGAATAAGGGCCGCTCACCGTCAACACCTCGTTCTTTTGCAGGTGTCCGGCGGCCCAGATCCGGATCGACTCGCCCAATGCGATGAGGACAAGGCCCACCCCAATCCCTACGGGATTGGGTCTGGCGAAGACCACGAGCAGAATCGCCCCGAGGAATAGCGGAATTCTCCGAACCTTCCTGTTCATTCCCGATCCCCTTTCGTTAAAGCCCTTTCCGTTCCACCGGTTCCCTCTTTGGCCTTCTTCTTGTAGATGAACCAGAGGTTCCTGAAATAGATGAAATTCCCCGGAAGGTAGGCCAGGATGAAAACAGGGTCCATCCGATGAATGGCGTAGGCGAGAACGATCAGTCCTCCCGCCAGACTGAAATACCAGAAGGAGATCGGGATGACGCTCTCTTTCCTTCTCTCGGAGGCGATCCACTGAACGAGGAAACGCATCGTGAACATGGCCTGTCCGAAGAATCCGAAGAGGAGCCAAAAGTCCAATTTGAATCGGGGATATCTCGCCGAGAGATCCCTGAGAAAATCGGCAGCGAAACCAACGATTGGGAGATGTTCCATCCTCATATCCTCTCTTCAATCTCGTACTGGATGCGACGGCTCTTCAGCCACCTCACCCCCAAGAGGTCCACGAAGGCGCGCACGGCCCGGTTACGGATATTATACTTCGACTGTCCGAACCTCCTGGGATGGTGAGCAACCGGCACCTCGATCACTCGATGTCCCCCCATCTTCACCAGCGTCGAAAGAAACCGGTGCATCCCGTTGAAGGTCGGAATCTCCGCGAGGCACTCCCTCTTGAAAGCCCGGAGGGTGCAGGCGCTGTCGTGGATCTGTTCGTCGCTCAGCCAATTGCGGACCCGGTTGGCGATCTTGGAAGAGACCCTTTTCAGCCAGGGGTCGTCCCTCTTCTGCCGCCATCCTGTCGCCATGTCGTAACGGTCCAGATAACCTAACAGCTTCGGGATATCTTCGGGATCGTTCTGAAGATCGGAGTCGAGGGTGACGATCGTCCGACCCTTCGCCTCTCTCATCCCGACGAGCAAGGCCGTGCTCAACCCTCGGTTCTTCTTCAGGCCGATGATACGGAGGCCAGGATAGAGAGAGACCATCTCCTTCAGAACCTCCCGGCTTCGGTCAGAACTTCCATCATCCACGAAGATCATCTCGTAACCCAAGCCGAGGGAATTTAAAACCTTTGACAATCTCGGGATGAGGAGGGGAAGGTTCTCCTCCTCATTAAATACGGGAACCACCACGGAGAGTTCAAGGACGGAAGGAGGATTCATCTTTCTTGCCTTATGCTCCCATCAGAGGTAAATCATCCAGCCTGAAATCATCTTCAAAACCCTTGTAAAACCATCCTTTTCGTTGGAGAATGGGTGATCGGTCCCCCTATGCTCTCGTTTTTGCTTTAAAATTACCTGTTCGACACCAGAACGACATCGTCGCCTCCGACCTTCCTTCGGGCGATCACCTTCATCTCCGGCATCCCCTCCTTCCCCTGCATCTGGGCGAACTCCCTATATTTCAAAAGGCAGAAGACCCTTTCGGTGGATTGAAACAGGCGGAGGAGATCTTCCCTCTTATGAAGCTCCAAGATGGGTACGATCCCCGTGTAATAACTATAGGGTGCGATGACCGGAATCCCATAGACGGCCAGCTTCTCACCGGGTCGAATCCTCGAGGTGACCTCCTCGGAAATGAACCGGGCCGATTTAAAGGGATTGAGGGCGGGGAAGATGACGCTCTGGGTGTAGAAGATCGTCCCTCCCATGATCCCGACGATGAGCAAAAGGAGGGCCAGTCGTTTTCCAAAGCGACAAAGGAGGAAAAGGGCGAGGCTTCCCCCAATGAAAAGGAACCCGACCGGAAGGCTGTGGTAAAGGTAAGAATCGAATTTCGTTGACACGACGTAGAGGACACCCACCCCCAATCCGAGAAGAAGTCCCAGAAGGATATGGAAAGGAATGGTAAACCAACGGGGATGGAGGTTTCTCACCGATCCTGAAATATAATCTTCCCAAAACTTGCCCACCATCAGGGAAACCGCTGGGAATAGGGGGAGGAGGTAAAGTCCCCTTTTTCCCTTTGAAAGGGAGAAAAAGAGGAAGATGACCGCGAACCAGACCAGGAGGAAGAGGAACTCCCGCTTTAGTCCCTCCTTCCTGGTCGAGAGGCCGTGGGCGAGCGCGCCTGGCAGAAAGAAGATCCAGGGCAAAAAATCGGCCGGAAAGTTGTAGAGGTAATAGTAGAAGGGGCGGATGTGGCTCGACCCCTTCGCAAAACGGTCCACCGTGTGAAGCAGGATCGTTTCGTTAAAATACTCTTTCCCTCCTTTTAAGAGGGCAGGGCCATACCAAGCGAAAACAATGAGAAGAAACAAGATCATTCCAGGAAGGAGCCTCATCCTTTTGATGCCATCCCAATCTCGCCGGACCGCAAGATAGGCGAGGCTCACCAGGAGGGGAAGAATGAATCCCACAGGCCCCTTCGTTAGGGTCGCCAACGCCATGGCTATATAGAAACCAAATATGAGAAGGGAGCCCTCCCCTTCTCTTTGGTTTTGTCGAAAGGAGGGGCCCATAGGATCCCCTCTCTCTCCCTGTGAGGGAGGGGTCATCTCCCAATGCCACTTGACGAAACAGAAGAACGCCGCCGTCGTAAAAAAGGTCAGGGTCGCATCGATGTTGGCTCTTGTTGCAAGATAGGCAAACTCGAGGCTCGTGGCAAGGACGAGTCCGGAGATGAAGCCGGTTCGGGTCGAAAATAACCTCCTTCCGAGGAGAAAAGTAAGGAGGACCGTTAGCGTCGCAAAAAAGGCAGAAGGAAACCTTACTGAGAAAGAGGTAAAGCCGTTCCAGAGAAAAGACGAAAGGGCAATCAACCAGAAAAAGAGCGGAGGCTTGTCCCCGTACCTTTCTCCGTTAAAATGCATCAGAATCCAGTCTCCTCTGTGGACCATCTCCCTTGCCACCTGGGCATAGCGGGGTTCATCCGGATTCCAGAGGTCCCACTGCCCGAGGTTGACAAAAAAGAGGACAAAACAAAGGGCAAGGAGAAGGCCCACCTGCCCTGAGGGACGATTCGGTAAATGGAACAATCGGGAACCCATTTTATCCCTGTGTTCAAAAAACTAACCTATCTTAAACCAGCAACCTTATGATTTCAACTTTAACCACTCCCGTTCTCCCCTAACTTAAAGGGAGAGAAAAGGGGTCATGGGTGATTTTCCGAAAGGTTTTCCTTTTGCGAAGATAGACGCTTTGGAAAGATTCGGAGGGATCTGTTAAGCTGGAGGAGAAAGCCTCCGGCAACGACTATCAAACCAATGAAGATCAGGTAATAGACTTTGAGCGAGGTTCCGAGGGAAGGGAAAATGTTGGTAAAGACCCACTCTTCAAATCTATCCTCCAGCCCGAACTGTTGGGGAGCCGTGATCACCTCCTCAACGATCTTTTTGGGCTCCACGGTGATCTTTAGGATGTGGTGAAACTTGCCCCATTCCGGCTGGGACGGCTTCAGGCGTCCTCCCCCGCCCGAAACGATCAAATTAACCCCCCCTTTCTGGCCCCTCCAATGGCCGTGGTAATCCCCGAAGAAGCAGGCCGTCACTTTGTATTCCTCCAAAAGGCCGAGGAATTCTTCCTCCCTTGGAACGGGCAGGCTCCCTTCGATGTGATCCGCCAACCCTTTTGGCGGGTAGTGAATAAAAACGAAAATATGCTCTCTCCCTCTGCCCTTCAGAAGCAATGTCTTGCGAAGGTGGGCTAAAAAGAGGTGGGGCGATTTCACATCCACCCCGCAGATGATAAAGAGGCAGTCGTTAAAGATGAAATCAAAATTCCTTTCGCCATAAAGGGATTCATAAATCTCCGGGGTGACCCCCCGGTCCTTTCTCCGGATATTAGAACCGGTATAGTCGATATCATGATTTCCAGCCACCAGAAAGACCGGAAAGGGTGGGGCGATCTCGGCGGTCATTTCCGTGAGAAAGAAGCGGTGGTTCCAGAGGTCGGGTTTTTTAACGAAATCTCCCAAGATCACCAGGAAGGAGGGATGATCTTTCTTGAGGGCCTTTTCGATCAAAGTCTCGCTTGTCGCACTCCCACTGGTGTCACCGATGACCAGGAAGGAGAAAGGAAACCCTTCTTCCTTTAAGGCAGAGACGTTGGAGGGCCAGTTTCCCACCAGAGGTCGAGGGGGGAGGTTCAGGTAATCTTGGAGATATCCGATCACCCTCCACCAAAGATAAGCGAGGCATAAAGAAAGGAGCAGGGAAATAACCCAGATAAAAACCCGTTTCTTTTCCACCGCTAACCTCATCGATTGGACAGGAGCACGAGGTCCCAGTGCCATACCCTTTCCTCTTCGATCGGGAGGATTTCTCTTTTTAGATCTTTTTGAAGTTGATCGAGATCCTTCCTCTGGATCACCATGAAGACCCTCCCTGGGGACTCAAAGACTTCTTGGAACCGCCGCTGATCCCGGATCTCTTCCACGAAGGGAATCCGGGTATAATAAATCAGCCCCGCGGGGCGAAAGAAACAGACCTTTAATTCATCTCCTGGTTCCATTCTTTTGAGAACCCTCCCTGAAAAGGCCTTCATGGACCTCTGTTCGTTGAGCCTCTCCGGAAGGGTATGAGAGAGGTGAAGGTGCAGAAAGGAGAAGGTCGCAAGGAGACAGACGAAAGAAGCCCGCATCTTCCTCTTGAATGAGAAAAAGGTGGAGAGGACCAACCCAAGCCCTAAGTAAAAACCGATCAATAACCCCACGGAATGGTAGGCCCTCAAGGCCGGGAAAAACCGGTCAGGAATTCCACATACAAGCCCGGCAAATCCCAGAAGGGAAAATGAGCCCAAAAAGACCAGGGGGAGGAGGAATTTTTTGTCCCTTTCCCTTGAGCCCAACCCCCCATCCCACAGGGCCCCCACCATCAGAGCGGCGGCAGGATAAAGGGGGAGGATATAATTGTCTTTCTTTCCTTTCGAAAAAGTGAAGAAGAGGAACACGATCGCGAACCAGACGATTAAAAACAACGAGGCTTTTCTTTCGGGCCCTCCCTCCCGTAAACCCCATAGAAAGGCCCCCGGCAAAAAAAGGCTCCAGGGTAGGAATTCGAGGGGAAATCGACTCAAATAGAAATAAATCGGTTGGGGATGGAAATGTCTCCCAGAACCGGCCAGCCTTCCAAGATTTTGTTCGAATAGGATTCTCTCCCGATAAGGATCTCCTCCGATCCAGCAGGCCGGAAGGAGCCAGAGGGACACGACGGCGACAGAAAGGATAAAACCGGAGAATAAGTCACGGTTCCATGCCTTCTCCGCCCTTTTTCGAATCAGGGCATAGGAGAAAAGGATGGGAAAAGAAAGGTATATGGCTGGTCCTTTCGTGAGGACTCCCACCCCTGTGAAAAAACCTGCGAAGAGATAATCCTTCGGCCGCCTTTCCTCATTTTCGAAACCCCGATATAAAAAGAAAAGGGAGAGAAGAAAGAGAAGCGTAAAAAGGGAGTCCAACATCATCCAACGGGATAGGTGTGGGAATAAAAAACAGGAAGCCAGCACCAAACCGGACAAAAAACCTGCCCGGGTATTAAAAAGCCTCTCTCCCATTAAAAAGGTGACGACAAGGGTCATCAACCCGGCCAGCGCGGAGGGGAGGCGGTTTGAAAACTCGGAATCTTCCCCTAAAAAGAAGACCGAAAGGTTAACCAGCCAGAAAAAGAGAGGGGGCTTCTCCGCATAGAGGGCGCCGTTGAGGTGGGGGAGGATCCAATTTCCCCCCTCCCTCATCTCTCGGGCCACGAGCGCATACCGGGTCTCATCCGGATCCCAGAGGTCCCGGCCGCCGAGGTTGAAGAAAAAGAGCAGGAATCCTGCAGATAACAGAAGGGAGAGAAAGATCTTTCTTGAATTTGAATCCATGACGTTCAGGACGGGTGGATCTTGACTAATAAAAAGTTCATCCCTTTATTTTCAATGAATTTAATTGGAGTTATCCGAAATCCTACTTCGATCAACCCCTCCGCAACCTTTTGCGGGGTAATCACAAAGGCCTCCTTCTTCCCCGCTGTTGCCTGGATTAGCCCTTCGATGCCCTTCACTTGGGGAACGATCGGATCTCCATAAAAATTTATTTTGGTGAGAAGATCTACGTCCATCTGGTAGGCGAACAGGTTCTCCTTTCGGTAAGGCCTCAACGCCTTTTCAATGACCATTCCCCGGGAGCGTTTTTCATTCCCCTGAATCAACTTCAACTCATACCCATGCCAGGTGACGATTGCGGCAAGGGAGATCACCCCTAATAAGATGGGGGCGCGGGTTCTCCAGAACCCTCCCATCAAGAGAGCCAGTGCCGGAAGGGCGGGAAGCAAATATTTGGGAGCTCTTACGGGAAATAAGGTGAGAAGGGAGAAAAGGCCCAAAAACCAGAGGATGAGAAATGTTTCATCGGGGTTTCTCTCCTTTTTCCAGTAGTAAAGAACAAGAGAGGGCAGAAAGATGGACCAAGGAGCAAAATCGAGCCAGACCCGGTATCCGTAAAGATAGAAGGGAGCCTTCCGGGTGAGGATCTTCGTCTCTCGCCAGACCCTTAGGGCCTCATCCCATCCCACATGGTGAAGGAAGGGGACCAGCCAGAGACCAAAAAGGAAGACCACCCCCAAATATCCTATGAGGAACTCTTTTCGAAGGAGGAGCCTCAGTTCACGTCGGGTCATGAGGAAGAGGATCATGAGGGATAAAGGAAAGAGGATGCCAACCGGCCCTTTCGTCAATCCCGCCAACCCCATGAAGAAAAAGGAAAGCCCGTGGAGGCCAATCTTCCTCCCTGGATAGGCTAAATAAAAAAAGTAAAGGGAAAGCAGAATCAGTACCGAGAAGACCATGTCTGTTCTGGCGATCCTCCCCTGCCAGAAATAGAGGTAAGAGGAGAGGAGGACGCCTGCGGAAATCAAGCCGTATCGCTCCCCCTTCCAGAGCGTTCGACCCCAGAAATAGACGACGAGGACCCCGATCCAGGCAAATAGGGCAGAGGGGAGCCTCGCTAAAAATGGAGTGACCTCGCCGTAAAGCTTCGAGGGAATGGCAATGAGCCAGAACAGGAGAGGAGGTTTATGAAGAAAGATCTCTCCATTCAACCGGGGGACCACCCAATCTCCTGATCGGATCATCTCCTTGGCCACCTCGGCATAGCGGAGGTAATCATGATTTTCGAGACTTCTCCCCCAGAGATTAAAGAAGAGGAAGAATAGGCTTCCCCCGAGAAAGGCGAGGAATGGAACCCGAAGGCCCTTCATCCCAGGCAACTCCTTTTTTGTGGACCTATTCAATTGTAAACCGGAAAAATTAAGGGGAGGTTAAAGAAACATTAAGATTTCTTAAGGGGGTAGATTCAGGGTTTAAAGATGGGTAAATAGACGGTGAAGGTAGTCCCTTGACCCAATTGGCTTTCCACTTCGATCTTTCCGCGATGGGCATGAGCAATCTTTTCAGCAATGCTGAGTCCCAATCCAACCCCGCCCGTCTCCTTCGAGCGCGATTTGTCCACCCGATAAAAACGTTTAAAGATGTGGGCTTGTTCCTCCTTGGGGATTCCGATGCCGGTGTCCTCGACTTTTACCCTGACCACCTCCTCATTTTTTTCCATGGTGATCCGAATCCGTCCCTTTTGGGTATACTTAATGGCGTTGTCGATCAGATTGGTAAAGAGCTGTTGAAGTCGAGTCTTATCCCCCGCCACCGTCACTTGGGGAAAGGGGCCCGCGAGAAGCTCAATATTTTTCTGCTCGGCGAGGACCCTGAAAAGATGCACGAGCTCGCTCAAGAGGGAATCCAACGAAAGGAGCATGAAATGCAATTCCGCCTGGTTGGAATCGAATTTGGAAAGGAGGATCAGGTCATTGATCATCCGGTTCATCTTCTCGAATTCTTCCAAAAAATGGACCATGGCCTCCTGATATTCCTCGAGGCTTCTCCTCCCAGAAAGCAGGACCTCGGCTTCCCCTTTCAGGGCGCAGAGGGGCGTTTTCAGCTCATGGGAGACATCCGCGATGAATTCAGCCCTCTGTTTAAAGGAAGAATCCAAACGGGCAATCATCTCATTGATGGTATGGATGAGTTCGTCGATCTCGTCCCCCGTCCCCCGCGTCCCCAGCCTCTCGCCCAAGTTTTTTGAGGTGATGGTCTGCGTCTTTGAAGTGATATACCGGATGGGAGAAAGCGATCTTCGGGCCAAGACCCACCCTCCAACCGTTCCGAGGACCAATACGGTGAGAAGGCCTATGAAGATGCTGTTTCTGAACTGAACTAAATTCTTTCTTGCGAAATGAAGATGCGTTCCGATTTGAATGATCTGATGGAACGTCCCGTTTTGGTAAACCGGAGTACTGATGATACGATAAGGGGTTCGTCGCTTCGAAGAAATGAATCTCTCCCGGGTTTCCTTACCGTTTTTGGCGTTGGTCAACACCGTTTCAGAGACAGCATATCCGAGCGCTCGGAAGCCCTCCGAGGTGTAGAGAGGGGTTCCCTCTCGGTCCAAAATTTGGAAAAAGAAGGGATAATACTTCCTCCCCAGCACTTCATCTTCAAAGGTCATCAAAAAAAAGGATTCCTGGGGGGTACGGGACAACACCCGTTCCATTACCCTTGTCTCGTCCAGAAGAAACTGGTCGATCTCTTTAATGAGTTGATGTCTCAATCGAAAATAGAGGAATCCAAAAATGACCAGGGTGGACGTGGTAAAGGTAAAGATGTACCAGAGGGTCAATTTGAAGTCGGTCCTCCTGTACCATTTACCCCCGATCCTCAAGGACATATCCCACTCCTTTGACGGTGTGAAGCAATTTTGGCTTGAAATCCTTGTCGATTTTATTTCTCAGGTTAGAGACGTGGACCTCGATGATATTGGTCGAGGTATCAAAATGGTAATCAAAAATCTTCTCTGCGATCATCGTCCGCGTGATCACCTCCCCCGGGTGCCTCATCAACAATTCGAGAAGGGCATACTCTTTGGGAGTGAGTTCGATCCTCACCTTGTCGCGGTACACCCGGTGGCCTTCGGGTTCCAAGACGAGATTGGCCACCTGCAATCGGTGGGGATACTCCCCTTTCTTCTCTCTTCTCAAGATCGCCCGGATCCTTGCCAGAAGTTCGTTGAAGGAGAAGGGTTTAACCAGGTAATCATCGGCCCCTAAATCCAAGCCCTGGACAATATCGGTCTCTCTATCCTTTGCCGTTAAAAAGATAACGGGGACCGGATCTCCCCTTTTTCTCAATTCTTTTAAGACTTCTCTTCCATCTTTTTGAGGGAGAAGAATATCGAGGATGATGAGATCATAGATCTGTCGAAGCGCTAAACGCAACCCCTCTGCTCCGTCATAGGCCACATCTACAGAAAAGGAATGCTCCAGCAGCCCCTTTTTGATGAACCTTGCAATTCCCTTGTCATCTTCAATGCACAATATTTTCATGCCAAAATTCATTTTAACAAATTCCGGTAAGGAATCAAATCTTCCTTGAAAAACAAGGCGTTATTATTTAAGATGAGACGGATGAGAAAAAAAGATTATTTATTCGCCTTCCTTTCGGGGGTTCTCCTTTTCCTCTCCTTCCCAAGAGTCGATCTCGAGTTTTTAGCCTGGTTTGCTCTGGTTCCTCTCTTTTTTGCGATCGAAGGGAAGCGCCCGTGGAAGAGTTTTAAGCTCGGATTCTTGACAGGCGTCGTCTCTTTCCTCGGAATCCTTTACTGGATCATTGTGGCGGTCCATAATTACGGAAATGTCCCGCTCCTCTTGAGCATTCTGATCCTTTTACTTCTGGTAGGCTACCTCAGTCTTTTCATCGGGGCGTTTGCATATCTGTACCGTTTAATCCAGACCCGCCTCGAATTGCAGACCATCCTTTTGGGCCCTCTTCTTTGGATTTCCCTCGAATATCTCCGTTCTTTTTTGCTCACCGGTTTCCCTTGGGCAAGCATCGCCTATTCTCAGTATATCAACCTTCCCTTCATCCAGATGGCGGATCTTACAGGGATTTATGGCCCCTCCTTCCTCATCCTCCTGGTCAACACCACCCTCATTTCCGTGCTCCAGAGGTGGCCTCAGAAGTCTTTCCCTCTCCGGGAGGTGGTGACCACGACGCTCCTCCTCCTGGGAAGCCTGTTCTATGGGTATTTCAGAATGGCCGAAGTGGACCGGCAGGCCCTTCAAAATCCTCCCCTCAAAATCGGGCTGGTCCAGGGAAACATCGACCAGTCCATCAAATGGGACGAAGCCTTCCAAAAAGAGACCCTGAAGATCTACGAGCGACTCTCCTTCAAGGTGGCCGAGAAGAGACCCGACCTCATCATCTGGCCCGAGACAGCCACGCCTTTCTTCTTCCAGGATGCCAAAGAGTTTCAGCCGATCGTCCTCGATATCCCGAAGAAGACCGATGCCTATCTCCTCTTCGGGACCCCTTCCTACCGGATCGAACGCGGAAAGATCCATCATTACAACAGCGCCTTGCTCCTCTCCCCTCTGGGTGAGCTCAAAGGGAAATATGATAAGATCCACCTTGTCCCCTACGGCGAATACGTCCCTTTTGGGGAATATCTCTCCTTGGGCTCGCTGGGAGAAGGAATCGGAGATTTTAAACCGGGCAAAGAGATCGTCAACTTCTCTCTCCCCGCGGGCAAGTTTGGCGTGGTGATCTGCTTCGAGATCATCTTTCCGGACCTCTGTCGGAGATTCGTGAAAGAGGGGGCCAACTTCCTGGTCACCATCACCAACGACGCCTGGTTCGGCAGGACCTCCGCACCCTATCAACATCTCACCATCGCCGTGTTCAGGGCGATCGAGAATCGCGTCTTCATCGCTCGATCGGCCAATACCGGGATCAGCGCCTTCATCGATCCCGTGGGAAGAATTTACAAACAGGGAGGCCTTTTTACGGAAGAGGCGTTGAACGGAACCATCGGCCTATCAAAAGAAAAAACGTTTTACACGCTCTATGGCGATGTCTTCGCCTGGACCTGCTCCGGCCTCTCCATCGCCCTATTGGGCTATGCCTTGCTTCAGAGAAAGAAGAGGGAATTCATCCAAACGACATGAAGGTGGTGTCATGGCGAGGAGGATCGCGATGAAGCAATCTCATCCCCCTTTTGTCATCGGAGGGATCCCGCATCCGATGCCGAAGACCGAAGTGATCTCAAAGCATTGGTTCGCTACGCTCGCGATGATGAACAGGGGATTGCCATGCCTGAGAGCCCTCATGCACTTCGACGTGGAGGCATGGGCTACGCCCTCGCAACGACTTCGTCGGATTGCCACGCACCTTGCAGGTGCTCGCAATGACAGAAGAAAAACGTTTGTAATGACGGTGACAATAATTATCTCATTTGCATGATTTTTGAGGGCTTTGGGACTAATAAACGATGAAGACTTTCAGGGATTAAACGGAAATGTTGACAGAAACCTTACTCGGGATTGCCATTGGGATAGGGTTGAGCGCCGCCTGCGGGTTCAGGGTCTTTGTGCCATTGCTGGTGATGAACCTTGCTTCCCTTGCGGGCCATCTCCATCTCTCGCCAGGGTTTGAATGGATTGGAAGTGAATACGCCACCCTCGCCTTTGGCATCGCAACCGTCGTCGAAATCCTTGGGTATTACATTCCTTGGGTAGATCAATGCTTAGATCTGATCGCTACACCCGCAGCCATCCTTGCAGGAACGATCGTCACCGCCTCCATGGTCATGGAGCTTTCCCCTTTTCTGAAATGGACCCTCGCAATCATCGCTGGCGGCGGGGCCGCCGCATTGGTGCAGGGATCCACCGTGGCCCTCCGCACCAAATCGACGACCCTCACCGGGGGCATGGGAAACCCCTTGGTCTCTACTGCGGAAGCGATCGGTTCGCTCATCACTTCTTTGCTCGCCATCCTCGTTCCCATTCTTTGTCTGGTGCTTCTCGCCCTGCTCATTTTTTGGGCCATCCGTAAAGCCGGCCGCCTCATTTTTAGAAGGACCAAAATACCATAGGAGATTTGCCATGCCCTGGTTGATGAGAAAAGGGGTCCTCTATGAGCTGGAGGATGCTTTTGATATGCTGATGGATTATCGGGTGATTTTCTTCGGAGAAGAACATGGCTCCCGGATGTCACACGAAGCCGAATTTTCTCTTCTTAAAGGCCTTGCCAAACGAGACCCGAAGATCGTCCTCGCCCTTGAGATGTTTGAGCGGGATGTTCAGGAGGTCCTCGATGCTTATTTAAAAGGGGAAATATCCGAAAAATCATTTTTGCGACGCTCCCGTCCCTGGCCGAACTACAAGGAGGATTATCGCCCCCTCATCGAGTTAGCGAAGAGGAAGAGAATCCCCGTGATCGCAGCGAACGTCCCTCGGAGAGCGGCCGCCGCTGTCTCTCGAGCGGATAAGATTTCCCCCCATGTCTTGGGAAAGGATAAAATCTATCTTCCTAAATCCATCCATCTCCAGTCAAAACAGTATTATCAGCGCTTCGCCTCTTCAATCGAGGAAATGCCCCATTTTACCCCTATGAAAGGGATGAAGTTGGACGGCCTTTACAAGGCGCAGGTGTTAAAGGATGCCGTCATGGCTTCTTCCCTTGAACCGTTTTTAGACCGCCGTGTCTTCTTCTGCTGCGGACACTTTCATGTCGATTATCACCTGGGCATCCCTTTTCAGCTTCGGAAGAATCATCCGAGACTCCCCATGGCCGTCGTGGTCCCCGCCTCGACCGTCGCCCACCTGCCGATGAGGGATCGGGGGAGGATCGCGGACTTCATCTGGGTGGAGGATTGACCCTCCCCCCTTGGGACGGGGTCGGAACAAACCCGCTTTGTCGGATCCCAAAAGTCCAGCCCGGTAGGAGCGCTCATCTACGGGTGACAGCATCGAAACCATCCGCCGGGTTAAAATCGGAACCTTCCGGACCCGATCCAGCTTATTGGCGATGCGTTCCAACGCCTCATCGCTCGTCTCCCAATGCCAACGATCGAAAGGCTTTAGGTGAAGCGGAAGGCTATACCCCCGCAAGGTTTTTTCTCCCTCCACATTATAGAATTGCTCAAAGTAGGACATGACCAATTCTCTCAAGGTCCGGTAAACAGGCTCTCGAAACCGCAATCCTACAAAATTGGATTTGGCCACCGCCCCCCAATGGCCATATCGCTTATAAAGGGCAAGCAGATGATCGTCGTCTCTGCTGTTGGGGATCATCTCCAAGAGGAGAGGGGGATGGCCGAGCCTCCGGAGGAGACAGGCGGCAAAGAGGGCCCCATCAAAACAATGGGCCACCCTCTCTCTCAAGACCCGCAAAGGACAGCGGTAGATGGCCTCCGTACTATAAGGAATGTCATCGAGAAAGGCCTGGATCTTTGCCGGATCGGTCAAGGTCTTTAGAAACCTATATTCCTCCTTACTCAACGCCTGTTCCAAACCCTGAAGGGTTCCCATGAAAGGGCCTCGAATTTTGTGGAAATATCATTACTCGAAAGAGAGGGCAATCCCGGAGGTGATCCGCCCTTTTTGGGTCTTGCCTCGAAAAGGATCTCCCCCCTTCGGATCACCAGTACTCCATGGCATCCTTGAAGATCCAATAGAGCTCTTCCTCTCCGACGGGACGGGGAGAGAGCTTGATCACCCGGTGTTGAGGCAGTGTCCCCTTCACCAGCTTTGGGATATCGGCCTCCGTGTAGCCAACTCCCTTTAACCCATTTGGAATCCTGAGACGTCTCATGAAATCGATGACTCGGCCGGCGAGGATCTCTCCCGCGTCGGCAAGTTTCGCCTTTGAGACATCGGCCCCGAGGGCCTCTGCGGCCTTGAGGTGGCGCTCCGGACAGGCCGGTGCGGTAAAACGGAACGCTGCAGGGGCATTGAGCACCACCGCCATCCCATGAGGCACCAAGGGATGATCCTTGGGGTAACCCTCGGCCTGGTAGTCCCGGACCATCCCCGAAACGGGATAGGACATCCCGTGGGGAAGCGTGACTCCCGCGTTTCCGAACCCGACGCCTGCAAAAGACGAGGCCAGGGCCATCATTCCCCGGGCCTCGTCGTCCGAGGGATCTTCAAAGACCCTGAGGAGGTACTTCGAGACGATTCGCATCGCCTCCAGTGACCAGATGTCGCTGACAGGGTTCGAACCCTGATAGGCCGGCCGGAGGATGGGCCTTTCCGGTTTGGGCCTCTGGTTGAAGGGCAGGGCGGTGAAAGACTCGATGGCGTGGGTCAGGACATCGAGGCCGGTGCAGGCAAAGACCATGGGCGGAAGCGTCCTCGTATGGAGGGGATCGACGATGCCCAAGGTGGGCTTCAATCGACGGTGGGCGATCCCTGTTTTCGCGTGCATCTCCTCGAGGTCGAAGATGGCCACCCCTGTCGTCTCGCTTCCGGTCCCTGCCGTGGTTGGAATAGCGAAAAGGGGCTTCAAGGATCCCGGGACGGGCAATCCCTTTCCGATGGGTGGGTTCACATAGTCGAGAAAATCCTCAGGGGGATAGGTCGAGTAGAGATTGGCCACCTTTGCCGTATCGATCGTGGAACCTCCGCCGACCGCCACGAAGGCATCGAAAGGTTCGGATCGGGCCACCTCGATCGCCTTCTTGACCGATCGATCCGTCGGTTCGATTCTCACCTCTGAGAATAGGGTAAAGGCGATCTCTTCTTTCTGGAGCGATTCGAGGACCATCTCCACGGGCGNAAGATTCTTCAAACCCGGGTCGGTCAGCACCATCACTCTCTTGATCCCCATCTCGGCAAGGTCCATCCCCAATTCCCGGGTGGCCCCGGATCCGAACCGAAGGTTGGACGTCGCCATCTCGAACGCATAGTCATATTCCATCTTTCTCCCTCCTCTTTCCGGCTTATGGAGACCTCGGTACCGCGTTCATCCTCACGACCACATGGCCCCATCCGCCGCATTGTGGCCCCGTGTCAAAACAGCCGGTCGTGTTAAACATCACCTCGTTGGGGTCTCTGCCGTTCATCAGGTTTTCGAAAAAGGCATTGATCAGGACCGTCAGGTTGGGCATGAGGAAGGCGCAGACCCGCTCCGGACTTTCCCTGGTCAAAAGATTGCCCGAGTTATCAAAAACGATCTTCTGGCCAACGACGTGCCCCGAATGGCAGCCCTTCGAATCGATCACCTCTGCCACCAGCCTGTATCTGGAGGCCTCCAGGGCATTGCGAAAGAGCTTCTGGAATTTTGGATTCTGCGCGATCTTCTCCCAATCTTCCTCTGGTAGCTTTAACCGCTTCTTGATCCGCTCCGTGATGAGATGGTGATCCAATTTGCCCTCCTTTCTGGGGTAAGACCTCCTCAGATCTGTTTTGGCCGATGCCTTGCCGACCCTTTAGGTTTAAAAGAAAATGATCGAAAAATGCAAGGAAAAAAGAGACCTCCTCCCCCACCAAGGGGAAGGGGGAGGAAAGGGTGAGTGAAGGGGGATAATGGATCGCTATCGGGAGGTCAAAGCGGATTCTGATCGCAGAAACAGCCGAAGGTCCCCCCGGGACAGCAGGTCGGCATCCCTTCCAGCCGGACACACCTTCCGCAGAGCTCACCAGGGTCTTTGACCCCATGGCAAGGAACGATCAGGCCGGGACAGATGAAATCGCACCCCCGGCATAGACGACAGGTCTCGGGTCTTACATTAAAGGGCATGCTGATCTTCCTTCTGGTTCCCCTCCCCGCGAAACCAAGGGCCTTCCCGTCCATCTGCTCGTAACACATTCGAACGCAGAGGCCACAGAGCACACACCGATGATCCTCCATGGGAAACCGAACTTTGAGAAGTCCCATTCGTGCCGCAATATCCTGCGCGATCTTCACGTTGGGCGCGCTGGCCACCAGAAGCTCGGCCAGCATTCTTCTGGCCCGGATGATCCTCGGGGTCTGGGTTTGGACCTCCAGCCCCTCTCTCACCTCGTAGGTGCAGGCCGTATCAATAAAAGGCCTGCCTCCGTTCTGGCTGATCTCAACGACACAGATCCGACACCCTCCATAAGGGGTGAGATGTTCCATATAGCACATCGTTGGAATGTGGATGCCAAACTCACGTCCTGCCTCAAGCAGGGTCTTTCCCTCCTCGACCTCCATCAGCCTTCCATCCATGGTGATCCGAACGGTCTTCCTTTTCATGGGGTTTTCTCCTCTATTGAACCATGATGGCCTTCTCTTTACAGACAACCTGACAGGAACCGCATTTCGAACAGAGCTCAGGGAGGATCCGGTGAATCCTCTTCTTTTCTCCCTCAATGGCCCCTGTCGGACAGATCTTGGCACAGGCCCCGCATCCGGTACATCCCTCCGAGATCGAGTATCGAATGAGCGAAGCACAGACGCCTGCGGGGCATCTCTTCTGGTGAACATGGGCTTCGAACTCGGGTCTGAAATACCTCAAGGCGGAAAGAACCGGATTGGGCGCCGTCTTTCCAAGTCCGCAGAGAGAGGTATCTCCAACCACAAGGGCGAGCTCTTCCAGAAGCGCGAGGCTCTCTCCGTCCCCTTTCCCCTCGGTGAGGTCATCGAGGATCTGCCCCATCCTCCTCAACCCCTCCCGACAGGGAAGGCATTTGCCGCAGGACTCCTCTTCGAGGAAGTGGACGAAGTACTTCGCCACATCGACCATGCAGGTCCCCTCGTCCATCACGATCATCCCGCCGGAGCCCATCATCGAGCCGGCATCTGTTAAACTGTCGAAATCGACAGGAAGGTCGAAGAGTGAAGCTGGGATGCAGCCCCCAGAGGGTCCTCCGGTCTGGACCGCCTTGATCTGTCGGCCATCCCTCGGCCCCCCTCCGATATCGAAGATGATCTCTTTGAGGGTGATACCCATGGGCACCTCGACCAGACCGGTATTCTTTACCTGGCCCACGAGAGAAAAGATCTTCGTCCCCTTGCTCTTCTCCGTCCCGATCTTCGAGAACCATTGACCTCCCTTTTCAATGATTAAGGGAACATTGGCCCAGGTCTCCACATTGTTCAGGGTGGTGGGCTTGCCCCACAATCCCTGTTTGACCGTGCGAATCTGCTTGCTTCGAGGTTCTCCGACCCTGCCCTCGATCGAAGCGATCAGGGCAGTGGACTCCCCGCAAACAAAGGCCCCTCCCCCTTTGACCACCTCCACGTCGAAGCTGAAGGAAGAACCGAGGATATCCTTCCCCAACAATCCCGCCCTTCGGGCCTGCTGGATGGCCATCACGGCATTTTGGTAAGCCAGGGGATATTCATGTCTCACATAGATGAATCCCTCCTGGGCTCCCACGGCATAGGCCCCGATCATCATTCCTTCGATGACCGAATGGGGATTCCCTTCCATGAGCGCCCGATCCATAAAGGCTCCTGGGTCTCCCTCGTCGCAGTTGCAGATGACATACTTGGTCGCACTGGGCGTTTGCCTACACTCCTCCCACTTTCTCCAGGTGGGAAATCCTGCTCCTCCTCTTCCCCTCAAACCCGACTCCTTGATCTCGCCGATGACTTTCTCTGGCCCCATGTCGAAAAGGGCTTTGGCAAGCGCTCGATAGCCTCCGATGGCGATATAATCCTCGATCCGGGTCGGGTCGACGAGATCGTTTCGGCTGAGGAGGAGCCTCATCTGAGATCGATAAAAAGGGATCCTTTCGAAAGGGGCGATCTTCTCCCGGCTTCGCTCATCCTCGAAAAGGAGGCGGTCGATCCGGTTCCCCTTCTGGACGCTCTCCTCAACAATCTCCTTTACATCCTCGGGCCTCACCTTCTGATAGAAGACGTTCATGGGGTGGATGGTGACGAGAGGCCCTCTCTCGCAAAAGCCCGGGCACCCGGTCACCCTGAGATGGACTTTTCTTTCCAGTTCGCGCTTCCTCAACTCTTTTTGGAAGGTATTCTTCACCTTCTGGCAGTCGTAGGCCTGACATCCGGTTCCCCCGCAGATAGAGACCGTGACATCAAACCTCCTCTCCCTTTCAAGGATATCCCTCTGCCACCGCTCTAACTCCTTCACGGACCGAATCGTTCTCATGACATCACCTCTTTCCCCTTATTCCGAACCCTCCCTTTGCTCATCTTCTCAACCAATCTTCTCGCCTTCATCGGGTTCATCTCTCCGTAGAACTTCCCGTCCACCATCATCACGGGCCCGATGGCACATACGCCCAGACAGTTCACCACATTCAATGTGAATCGTTGGTCAGGGGTGGTCTGGCCTGGCTCGATATGGAGCAGGCTTTTAAGCTCTCTCAAAATCTTTGGCCCTCCCCTGACATGGCAGGCCGTCCCCATGCAGAGGGTGATGGAATGTCTGCCAACGGGAACGAGGCTGAAGGCCTTGTAGAACGTGGCCACGCCATAGATCTCGTTGATGTCCATCCTGAGCCTCGAGGCGACCACTTTCAGCGCCTCCTCCGGCAGGTACCGATACCGGTCCTGAACCTCATGAAGGATGCTGATCAATGCCGTCCTTTTCCCCCCAAACTTGTCAACGATGAGATCGACCGTCTCTAAATCCATTTTCGCCTCCAGAGATCAATTTAAATTAAAATTTTTGGAGAAAATTTTATCTATGCTTAATTTTCTTGGAAAAAATTTTTAGTTAATTTCAAAAACCTTCCCTTGGAGGGCTTATGACCCAGAGGAAAGCTGCATCCCCTTTCCCTACGTTTTCCCACCTCGTAGGAGAGATGGAGCCGATATAGAGGCTATCTCCTTGCTTTAAGATGTACTTTTCTCCATTGAAGGCCACCTCCATCTCCCCCCGGATTACGAAGACGAATTCATCCCCCTTATGATTGAGAAAATGGTCTTTGACCTCTGCTCCCTCTGCCAAAGTGATAAGATAGGGCTCCATCCTCCGGTTAAGGGTGTCGGAGACAAGGAGGTGAAATTGAATATCCCTTCCTTTCAGACCTGGAAATCGAACCTCCAGCCGTTCTTCGGGTTTGATCAATTTCTTCTGGATGAAATCTCCCTCCCCATCGGTTAAAAAGTAGATTGGCTGGACGTTCAACTTTTCGCTCAGCTTGAAGAGGGAGTCGAGAGATGGGCTGATGAGGTTCTTTTCGAGCTGAGAGATAAAGCTGGGGGTTAATCCAACCTGGCCGGCCAGTTCTTTCTGCGTCATTCCCAACTTTTTCCTCATGCTCCTGATCTTCTCTCCGAGGTTTCCTGGCCTTCTCCCACCGATCGCAGGGAATAGGATCTCTTCTCCCCATACCTCATACTGCTTGGGCTGGAAAGCGGTCCTCGAAAACCTCCCTTCGATCTTGTTCGCTTTGAAAAAGAGCTCACCGTTCTTCTTTTCAAGTTCGATGGCCACCTGGGTAATATGTCTCAAATTGGCCTTGAAAGAGGGGGTATGGGCCTCTTTCTCAAGGATCCAATAGGCGACCGTCTGTAAATCGTATAGTCTGGGGCAGGAGTAGGTGAAGAATTTATAGGTTAGGTTTTCCTCCCCCCAGACGTCCTGCATGCCCGTTAAACTGTCAAAGACATATCGGGTCCCCTCTCCCTTCTCGACCTCGATCCGATCCATCGCCTCCCGGAAATGGGAGAGATCCCTCGGCCTCTCTACCCTGATTACATTTCCCCTATACTTCTCCTTCTCCCTCTCATAGAATTGGGTGAAGAGGGGGTCATTATTCCCTTTTCCAGAGGTGAAGCAATCGAGGATGGTCAGGTTTTCCATGTGGAAGAGACGCCCTAACCGTTTTGTGAGAGTGGTGGGAGAGTGGTTGAAGCTGACATAGACCAGTTTATAGCCGCTTCTGAGATTATGTTCCACAAACTTTTTGAGGAAGGCCTCGATATAGGTACCCGCCTCGACCTCCCAGACGACATTGTCCCCCGTTTTCAAAAACCCCAAAAGGTGGTCGATGTAGCTTATGCCCGTTGAAATTTTTAAACTCATTTCATTTTAGCTGAAATTTATTCTATCTAACTTAAGCTAAAATGCTTTTATCCTTTTTGGCGATAAATGTCAACAAAAAATTTCATTCATCAAAAAATAGTCGTAAATTCTTGTCGAAATTTTTCTTGACAAAAAATGACATTTGTCTTAATAAAAGCCACACAATACAAAGGGGTATTGTGAAGGGTTGTCTTTAGACACCCTAATCCGATACAAGGCCGTATTCAGAAAAGACAAAGGCGTCAAACAGACTTTGACGCCTTTTTTTGTTGAAAAATTTCGATAAGGAGGAGTGGAATCATGACGCTTAGTAGACCCAACAGAAGTCCGGCTACCTTCACAAAGAATCGTGTTGAGCCCGCACCCATCTCCGGGATTTGTGTGACCTGCCTCGATGGGTGCCCTGGGCCATGCGAGGTGGGTCGTTCGGCCTTGAGGGGGAGGGAGATCCTCTATCCCCAACCCTATTCCAAAGTCACCGCCGGATCGGAGAAAGACTACCCTGTGGACTACTCCCACTTCAACATCCATGGAAGTTGTGTCGGAGCGATCGGGGTTGAAGCCGACCCGGACCATGCGGCCTTCCCTGCGGTGGATGTCTCCACGGAGGTGGGGGCCAAAGAAAAGATCAAAATGAGGGTCCCCTATTTTACTGGCGCGCTCGGCTCCACCGACATTGCCAGGATCCACTGGGAATCCATGGCCATCGCTGCCGCCATCGCAGGAACGCTCGTCGTCGTGGGAGAGAACGTCTGCGGGATGGACCCCGAAGCGGAGTTCAAAAACGGCCGGGTGGTTCGTTCACCCGAGATGGAGCGCCGGGTCAGGACCTTTCAGCAGTGGTACGATGGATATGGTGGAATCGTCGTCCAATACAATGTGGAAGATGGACGCCTTGGGGTACCGGAATATGTGGTTGAAAAATTGGGCGTTCAAATCATCGAACCCAAATGGGGCCAAGGAGCCAAGGATATCGGTGGTGAAGTAAAACTCCCTTCCCTCGAAAGGGCCCTCCAGCTCAAGAGCCGAGGTTACATCGTCCTTCCGGATCCTGAGGATAAGGTGATCCAGGAGGCCTTCAAACAGGGCGATTTCAAGGAGTTCGAACGCCACTCCAGACTGGGGATGGTGGACGAGGAAGGGTTCCATAAAGAGGTGGAGCGTCTGAAAAGGCTCGGGGCCAAATATGTGACCCTGAAGACAGGGGCCTATCGGCCTGCCGACCTGGCCAGGGCCGTAAAATATGCCTCCGATGCCAGGATCGATCTCCTCACGGTCGACGGGGCAGGCGGAGGGACCGGGATGAGCCCCTGGAGGATGATGAACGAGTGGGGGATCCCCACCGTCTACTTAGAATGCCTCCTCTACCGATACCTGAAACGCCTGGAGGAGAAAGGGGCCTTCCTCCCGGACTGCGCCATGGCAGGAGGGCTTGCCCTCGAAGACCACATCTTCAAGGCCGTTGCCTTGGCAGCCCCCTATGTCAAGGCCATCTGCCTGGGCCGGGCGAGCATGACAGCGGCCATGGTCGGAAATACCGTTGGAGAGATGATCAAAAAAGGGAAGGTCCCAGCAGATATCGCCAAATACGGAACCGACATCGAACATGTCTTCATCCTCGCCGCCAAGTTGAAGGATAAATACGGAAAAGATTTCGAGCGAATTCCGACCGGCGCGATCGGCATGATCACCTACTTCGACCGGCTCAATGCAGGGCTCCAGCAGCTCATGGCAGGGGCAAGAAAATTTGCCTTAAAGTTTATCACACGAAATGATCTCATGGCCCTCACCCGGGAGGCCTCAGAGATTTCGGGCATCCCCTACGTGATGGAAGGCGATCGGGAAGAAGTCGATAAAATCCTCGGTTAATTTTGGGGCCGCGCGCTGTCGGGGAAATCCTCGCCCTGACAGCGCCCCTCTTTGCCCCCCTTCCCCAAAAGCTTGACCTACCTTAGGTTTCTCACCTTGTCTCCTCTTCGAAGAGGCGACCTCCAGCCGCTTGAAAAATAAACCAAATACAGATAGATTAAAGGTGTTCAGACCTCCTCGAAGGGAGTGGTTTCCCCTGACATGAAGGATGTCCTCAAAACCCATCGGCTTGTAAAAAAAATCAATCGCTACCCTACCCTTACGGGTCTGATCCGAAGCATTTTTATGGACGTCCTCGAACAGAGGTCAATCATCACGCGGGAAAAACTCTATCAACAAGCCCTGGCCGCGCTCCAGGAAGATGGCCTTGTGGATTCTGAAGAGAATCGGCAGGACTACATCGAAGCCCTGATCGATGCCTACACCGCCACCCATCTCAAACCCAACGAGATCGAAGATTATATCAACCTGGCGAGGAAAAAGGATAAATGCCAGACCTTGAGCATCGTCGTAAATCGTGATCAAGCCACCGCCCTCGAAATCTTCAAGGCCCTCCGGGAATTCTGTGAAATCCCCAAAGGGGAGGTCTTCATTTCGAGGGAGGAGGCCGAAGGGATTCGGGTCGCCCTGATCACCCGTTTCATCTCCAGTCACCTCCCTTTTATCAGCTTGGCCAAAAATTACATCACCATCCGCGACATCGACAGCATCCTCCAGAAAACCCTTTGGAGCCGGAAGAGGCCTGGAAAATTAGGAGGGAAAGCCGCCGGGATGATCCTCGCCCTGAGAATCCTCCTCCCCATCCTCGAAAAACCCGACCCTGAACTTGAAGCCACCATCCGGGTGCCCGACACCTGGTATTTGAACTCCGGGGTCTTTTCTGAATTTTTAGATCGAAACAACCTCTACCTCTTCCATACGTTCAAATACAAAGATCGCGAGGCCATCGAGGCCGAATTCGAAAAGATCGAAGAGAAATTCCGATTTGCCACCTTCGCCCCGGAAGTGGTGGAAGACTTCCGGAGGATCCTCGAGGAGATCGGCGAACACCCGATCATCATCCGCTCTTCAAGCCTGCTCGAGGACAGTTTCGGTTTGGCCTTCTCCGGGAAGTACCTCTCCGTCTTCCTCACCAATCAGGGGGACATAGAGACCCGGCTGAATCAATTCATCGCCGGATTGAAACGGGTCTTTGCAAGCACCTTCGGCCCCGACCCAATCCTCTACCGGATGGACCACGGGCTCTTAGATTACGATGAAAGGATGGCGATGGTGGTCCAGAAGGTCGTCGGACAGCGCTTCGGAGATTACTTCCTCCCCTTCGCCTCGGGCGTGATGTTCTCCCGCAATGTCTATGCGTGGAATCCCAAGATCCGGAAGGAAGAGGGCCTCGTCCGGATGGTCTTCGGCCTCGGAACGAGGGCGGTCGACCGGGTTGGGTCCGATTATCCCAGGATGATCCCCCTCAGCCATCCCCAGCTTCGACCCGAAGTGACCGCCTCTCAGATCATGAAATATTCTCAAAAAGAGGTGGACGTCCTTAACCTAAAAGAGGGGACCCTCCAGACGGTCAGTTTCCAGACCTTGGCGGCGCAGATCGACCATCCGGACCTTTTCTACGCCGTCTCGATTGCGAAGGATGGGCATCTGGCCCCGCCCTTGTTCAAAACGCAGAATCTCAAGGGCGAGACGCTCTGCCTCACCTTCGATAACCTATTGACCCAATCGAACTTCGTTCCCATCGCCAAGAAAATCCTTTCCAAAGTCGAAGCCGCCTATGGCCGTCCTGTGGATATCGAATTTGCGTGGGATGGCCAAAAGTTCTATCTCCTCCAGTGTCGCGCCCTCTCGATCCGAAAAGAGGTCCAAAAGGTCTCCGTTCCCGATCGGGTACGGGAGGAGGAGACCCTGTTCGTCACCCACACGGCGCTCTCAAATAGCATAGTGGAGAATCTCGAATATATCGTCTATGTCGATCCCCGGGCCTACGACCGGCTTCCCACCTATGAAGAGAAGTTCCGGATCGCTCACGTCGTCAATGCCCTGAACAAACACCTCGGCGCGAAACGCTATGCCTTGATGGGACCGGGGAGGTGGGGGAGTAACGATATCAATCTGGGAGTAAAAGTAACCTACGCAAACATCAATAAGGCGAAGCTCCTGGCCGAGATCTCCTTTGCCAAAGATGGCTATACCCCTGAAGTCTCTTACGGGACGCATTTTTTCCAGGATCTCGTCGAGGCCGATATCCTGATCGTCTCCCTCTTTCCGGACGATCCGAAGGCCTATCTGAACGAAGCCTTTCTCTTGGACTCCCCCAATCTCCTGGGCGAGATCGTCCCCGAATTTAAAGATGCCGGAGAGGTCGTCCGGGTCCTGCACATCCCTTCCCTCCGACCCGGTCAGTTCTTGCACGTCTATACCGATGTTCAGAACCAGAGGGGCGTGGGCCTCTTGGGACCGCCCCAGAGGGGTTTAAATTCTTAAAAATTTATCAGTGTAGAAAGGAGAAAAGTCATGGCTGAGTTGAATCCCTTTACCATTGCCCAAAGGCAACTGGATGTCGCGGCAGAACGATTGGGGTTGGACCGGGCCACCCAGGATCTGCTCCGCTGGCCTCAACAGGAACTCAAGGTCACCCTCCCCGTCCGGATGGACGATGGCAAGGTCCAGGTCTTCCATGCCTACCGGGTTCAGTACAACACCGCCCGAGGCCCTGCCAAGGGTGGACTTCGCTGGCATCCCGAGGAGACGATGGATACCGTCCGCGCCCTGGCCGCCTGGATGACCTGGAAGACCGCTGTCGTCGATATCCCTCTCGGTGGAGGAAAGGGGGGGATCACATGCAACCCCAAGGTGATGTCCGAAATGGAAAAGCAACGCCTGGCGAGGGCCTACATCCGGGCCATCGCCTGGACCCTTTCGGTCTCGAAGGACGTCCCGGCCCCGGATGTCTATACCACGCCTCAGATCATGGCCTGGATGATGGATGAATATGAGACGATTGTGGGCCACCACCACCCTGGCGTGATCACAGGGAAGCCCATCCCCCTGGGTGGATCGGAAGGCCGCGGGGATGCGACGGCTCGGGGAGGGATCTATGTGACCCGGGAGGCAGCCAAACAGTTGAACATCGACCTTCACGGCAAGACGATGGCGATTCAGGGGTTCGGGAATGCCGGCCAACATGCCGCCCTCCTCGGGAACGAACTTCTCGGCCTCAAACTCGTTGCCGCCTCGGACTCCAAAGGAGGGATTTATAATGCCAAGGGCCTCGATCCCAAAAAAGTGGTGGAATATAAAAATCGCACCGGGACGCTCGAAGGATTCCCAGAGGCTGACCGCATCACCAACGACGAGCTTCTTGAACTGGAGGTCACCGTCCTCTTCCCGGCGGCCCTTGAAAACGTGATTACGGCGAACAACGCGGGTCGGATCAGGTGCAAAATCTCCTGTGAACTGGCCAACGGCCCGACCACTCCCGAGGCCGACGATATCCTCTTTGAGAACAATGTGTTCGTCCTGCCCGACTTCCTCGCCAATGCAGGAGGAGTGACGGTATCCTACTTCGAGCAGGTCCAGAACACCTACAACTTCTACTGGCCCCTCGAGGAGGTCCATCGCAGGCTCGATGAAAAGATGACCCGGGCCTTTCACGGGGTCTATCAAATGTACCTCAAAGAGAGGGTGAACATGAGGCAGGCGGCCTACCTCGTCTCAGTGGCCAGGGTAGCCGAGGCTTGCAAACTCAGAGGATGGGTCTGAGGCGGGAGGCCCGATGCGAAAAGATCCCCCTTTTGGCTTTCGGAAAGGGCGATCTCGTGGGGCCATCCGATCCAAAAAAGGGATGGGCAGGTGAGGAGCCGGGATGGACAGGCCTACTGAGGCACGGGAGATCAACGCCCTCCTCGAAATCAGCAAGGCCATCGCCTCCGGCCTCTATCTCGAGGATGTCCTCCGCCTGATCGTCACCGTGACCGCCAACGTCATGGACTCGAAGATCTGCTCCCTCTGGATCCTGGACGAGAGGGACCAGCGGTTGAAATTGAAGGCCACCCAGAGCCTGAGCGAAGCCTACCTCAAGGAACGAAGCCTCGCCTTGGGCGAAGGGGTGGTCGGCCAAGTGGCCCTCCATAACAAACCGATGGTGATTCCCGATGTGCTGAAAGACCCCCTCTACAAGGAGAAGGACCTGGCCCGGAGGGAGGGACTGGTCTCCATGCTCAGCGTGCCGATGTGCATTAAAGAGAAGGTCATCGGCGTCATCAACTGCTACACCTCCTATCCCCGGACCTTCTCCAAAGCGGAGGAGGATTTGCTTCTAACCGTGGCCAACCAGGCAGCCATCTGCATCGAAAACTCCGGCCTGATGGAGACCCTCGACTCAGAGGAGATCCTCCGTTTGGTCCTGGAGGGGTTGACCAAGAACATCGGATTTGACCGAGCCAGACTCTATCTCATCAATGAGAGAAGAAATGTGCTCGAATGCAGGATGGCGGTGGGCGTCGATGTGGAGTTGATCCAGGGGATCGAATTCCCCCTCCGGCCAGAGGCGAGCATCGTCTCGAGGGCGGTGATCGAAAAAAAACCCTATGTCATCCCCGATGCCCGGGACGACCCGAGGGTCAACCCGTTCCTGAAAGAGAAACTCCGCCTTCACTCTTTGGTGGTCATCCCCCTGCTGGCCAGAGGGAAGGCGTTGGGAGCCATTGCCGCAGATCATACCGAACCGGGAAAGACCCTGACCGAGGAGACGCTCCAATCGGTCATGACCTTTGCCCAGCAGGCAGGGCTGGCCATCCAGATCGCCTCCATGTATCAGGAACTTAAACAGTTCAGCCGGAAGATGGAGGAAAAAATCCAGGAGACGACCGCTTCCCTTCGACAAACAGAGGCCCAGCTCATCCGTTCCGAGAAGCTGGCCGCCCTCGGCCATCTTGCGACGGGCCTTGCCCATGAGATTCGAAACCCCCTGACGAGCATCAACATCCTCATCCATTCCCTGATGGACCGCATGCCCGAGGGGAATGCTCAACGGCAGGATTTGAAAGTCATTGCAGGGGAGATCGAACGTATCAATGAGATCGTGAACCAGTTCTTGCGATTCGCCAAGCCCGCCCCTCCCATTTTCGAAAGGACCGAGGCGGCCTCGATTTTCGAGGAGATCCTTCCCCTGCTTCGGCCCCAGATCGAGAAACAGCAGATCGAGGTCCGAAAGGTTTTCCAGCCCCTGCCCATGATCTTGATGGATCGAGAACAGGTCAAACAGGCCCTCTTCAACCTCCTCCTCAATGCGGTCCAGGCCATGCCCTCCGGGGGGCGATTGACCCTCGCTGCCAAGAATTCAGAGGACGGCCAATGGATCCAGCTTCTCATCGAGGACACGGGAATGGGGATCTCCGAAGAACATCTGCCGAGGCTCTTCGATCCCTTCTTCACCACGAAAGAGGAAGGGATGGGCCTCGGCCTCTCCATCGCCCATCGCATCATCGACCAGCACCACGGAAAGATCGAGGTGGAGAGCACCCCGGGAAAGGGAACCCGGTTTACGGTCTGGATCCCCATCTCCTGAGAGGTGAACGATGCAGACCATCTTGGTGGTCGACGATGACAAATCGATCCGCTACTCTCTGATGAGGATGCTGGAAGGGGAGTACACGGTCCTCACCGCCCCCAACGGGGAGGAGGCCCTGTCCCAGATGAAGGCCTCTTCTCCCGACCTCATCCTCATGGATATCCGGATGCCCGGCCGGGGAGGCATCGAGGTGCTCAAGGAGATCAAGGCCATCGATCCCAAGGCCCTGGTCATCCTCATGACCGCCTACGGAACGACGGAAACCGCGATCGAGGCGATGAAGCACGGGGCCTTCGACTACATCCTCAAACCCTTCCCGATCCAGCAAATGAGAGAACTGGTCCAGAAGGCGATGACCCTGAGAAGGCTCATGAAACAGGAAGTCACGGTCGCCCCTGAGCCAGCCCCTCAGAGGGAGGAGGAGCAGATCGTCGGGTCCTCTCCCAAGATGCAGGAGATCTATAAGGTGATCGGCCAGGTCGCTCCCAGCGATGTGACCGTCCTCCTCCGAGGAGAGAGTGGCACGGGAAAGGAATTGATCGCCCGGGCGATCTACCAACACAGCCTCCGATCCAACCACCTCTTCATGCCGGTCAATTGCGCCGCCATTCCCGATACCCTTCTCGAGAGCGAACTCTTCGGCCATGAGAAGGGGGCCTTCACCGGCGCCCTCACCCGACGCATCGGAAAACTGGAGCAGTGCCATGGAGGGACGGTCTTCCTCGATGAGATCGGAGACATGTCCCTTTCCACCCAGGCCAAACTCCTCCGTGTCCTCCAGGAAAAATGTTTTGAAAGGTTAGGCGGAAGGGAGACGATCCGGGTCGACATCCGCCTCATCGTAGCCACCCACAAGGACCTCGAGGAGATGATCCTCAGGGGAGAGTTCCGTGAGGACCTCTACTACCGGCTCAATGTGGTCTCTATCAAAATCCCGCCCCTGCGAGAAAGGAAAGAGGACATCCCCGCCCTCGTCTCCTATTTTCTCAGGCGGTTCAATCGGGAATTGAAAAAGGAGATCTCGGGGGTCACCCCCGCTGCCCTGGAAAAGATACTGGCCTACCATTGGCCGGGGAACGTGAGGCAGCTTGAAAATGTCGTGAAGCGGGCCATGCTTTTCTGCCAAGGGGACTGGATCCTCGAAGACCATCTCCTGCTGGAAGGGGAGGAGAAGCAGGAGGGGACGGCCGACCGTCTCCCGAAAAATCTCGAGGGCCTTTACGATGCCCTCTTCGAGGCCTTGGCCCCGAAATCTTCAATCCGAGGGGACCTCGATTTGATCTCGGCCATCGAGAAGGAGATGATCCTCCGGGCCCTGCGAAAAACGAAGGGCAACCAGGTCCAGGCTGCCTCCCTCCTCGGGATCAACCGGAGCACCCTCCGGGGAAAGATGGAAAAATACCACATCAAAAAAGAGATGCTCATCTCGGAGGAGGTTTAGAAAAAAAGATGCGAACCCTCAGGATCGGGCTCTGCCAGATCAACACGACCGTCGGAGACATCAAGGGGAATACCCGCAAGATCCTCGATTACCTCTCAAAAGGAAAGGAGATGGGCGCGGACTTGCTCGTCTTTCCTGAGATGGCGGTGACCGGATATCCCCCCGAGGATCTCCTCTTCATGCCCAGGTTCATCGAGGCAAACCTCAAGGCCATCCAAGAGATCGCCCGGGCCACGAGATCGATCACCGCTATTGTCGGTTTTGTGCACAAAGAAGGCGATATCTTCAACTCCGCAGCCCTGCTTCACCACGGCAGGCTGGTCGATGTCTATTCGAAGGTCTACCTCCCCAATTACGGGGTTTTCGACGAGCTGCGCTATTTTCGGCCAGGAAAAGGGAATTTCATCTTCACCCTCTATTCCATCCCGATCGGGATCAGCATCTGCGAGGACCTCTGGTATCCGGGCGATCCGATCCGCACCCAGGCCCTTTATGGCGGTGCAGAGTTGATCATCAACATCTCCTCTTCGCCCTACCATTCCGGCAAGACCGAAGCGCGGGAGAAACTGATCGCCACCCGGGCCTCGGATAACCTGGCCATCGTCGCCTATTGCAACCTCGTGGGGGGCCAGGATGAACTCGTCTTCGACGGCGGCAGCATGATCTTCGATCAGAAGGGAGAGCTGATCGTCCGGGGAAAGCAGTTTGAAGAGGACCTGGTCCTGGCCGACCTCGACCTGGAGGCGGTTTTCCGGATGAGGCTCCATGACCCGCGCATCCGAAGGGAACCTCGGGTCCCAGAAGAAAGGGGATTCCGAAGGATCGACCTCCCAGGAAAGAAAAGGCCTGCCAGGAAGCCCCCCCCTCTCCCTAAAAGGGACTCCCACCCCATGGATCGTCTCTCCGAGATCTATGCTGCCCTCACCCTCGGAACCCGAGATTATGTCCGGAAGAATGGTTTCCACACCGTTCTGGTCGGCCTGAGCGGGGGGGTCGACTCCGCCTTGACCGCCGCGATCGCGGTCGATGCCCTTGGAAAGAAGGGGGTGGTCGGCGTGGCCATGCCCTCCCCCTATACCTCGAAAGCCTCCCTGGAGGATGCCAACCGATTGGCCAAAAACCTCGGCATCCGGATGATGACCATTCCCATCACCGAGATCTTCCAGGCCTATCTTAAAACGCTCGCCGCCCCTTTTAAGGGGCTGAAGCCCGATGTGACCGAGGAGAACATCCAGGCCCGCATCCGGGGAAACATTCTCATGGCCCTCTCCAACAAATTCGGATGGCTCGTCCTGACGACCGGAAACAAAAGCGAGATGAGCGTCGGTTACTGCACCCTCTACGGCGATATGGCCGGGGGGTTTGCGGTGTTGAAGGACGTTCCCAAGACCCTGGTCTATGAATTGGCCCGTTACAAGAATCAAAGGGAGGAGAAAGAGGTCATTCCAGAGAACATCCTCCTCAAAGCCCCTTCGGCAGAGCTGAGGCCCAACCAGAAGGACGAGGATTCCCTACCGCCCTACTCCATCCTCGATCCGATCCTGCAGGCCTACGTGGAGGAGGACAAAGGGCTTCGGGAGATCACCGGGATGGGCTATAAAGAGGAGACCGTCAAGGAGGTGATCCAGATGGTCGACCGGAATGAATATAAACGACGGCAGAGCCCCCCGGGCGTCAAGATCACGCCCCGGGCCCTTGGCAAAGACCGGAGGCTTCCGGTTACCAACAAATACCGGAATTTTTAACCCGTTCAAAATCGGTTCACCTCCCTTCTCCCTGAGAATCCTTGGGATCACTTTCTCCCCCGGCTCGATTTCAACTCCTTACCCCTTGCACATCGCATGGCTTTCCTCTCATTGTTATTTTTTCTGGGATCGCCTAACTTCCTTGCCCAACCATAGGGGGAGGGGGACCTTTTGAGGTTTGAATGAGGACGGGTAAGGGGGCCAACCAAGATCCCTAAGTTAGTTTTTCACCAGGATGGCCAAAATTCACCAAAACCCTTGTTTATAACAACGAGGTGGCGCGCCCCTTCTTTCTCTGCCTAAGCAGATCAACCATTGGACAATCCAGGAAAATTTATATAGGAAAACCCGAAACCCCTTCCCTCGGCACCCGGATTGCTGAAAAGTTTGAACAACCTGTTTAAGGGAGGCTGGGATTCTTTGAACAGGGTGGTCCCGATCAGACCCTTTCCGGAGTTGCCGAAGAAAATTCAGGCTCCTTCCCAGGATCAATTGATCCTCTCCCTCGAAAGAAAGATCAAAGAGCTTACCGTCCTCTATCAGATCAGTCAGCTCATCGGATCGAACTTCGACTGTCAGAAGGTCTTTCCGGATATCCTCGAGACCTTTCATACCCATCTGGGGATGAGCCGCGGGACGATCACCCTCCTAAACCCCCTCACTCAGGAGTTGGAGATCCGAGCGGCCCACGGGATGACCGAAGAAGAAATCGGGAGAGGAAAATATTTGGTCGGGGAAGGCATCACGGGAAAAGTCGTAGAAACGGGCGAGCCCATGGTGGTCCCTCAAATCGGGAAGGAACCGCTTTTTCTGAACCGGACCAAATCGAGGGAGAACCTGACGAAGAGCGATACCTCTTTTATCTGCGTGCCCATAAAGAATGGTTCGAACGTTCTGGGTGCGTTAAGCGTGGACCGCCTTTTCAAAGAAGAGATCTCCTTTGAAGAAGACGTTCGACTCCTCTCCATCGTCGCCGCCATGGTCGCCCAGGGCCTCAAAATCCAACAGATGGTCGAGGAGGAAAAGAAACAGCTCCTGTTTGAAAACACGACCCTGAAGGAAAAATTGAAGGAGAGATATAATCTCTTCAATATCCTTGGGACAAGCCAAAAGATGGCGGAAGTGTTTCAAATGATCGAGAAGGTGGCGAACAAGGACGTCACGGTCCTCATCCGAGGGGAGAGTGGGACCGGGAAGGAACTGGTGGCCAATGCCATCCATTACAACAGTCCCCGGGCCTCAAAGCCCTTCTTAAAATTGAACTGTGCCGCCCTCCCGGGGAATCTCATCGAGAGCGAATTGTTCGGACATGAGAAAGGGGCCTTTACGGGAGCCACGGAGCAGAGGATCGGAAAATTTGAAAGGGCCGATGGGGGCACGCTTTTTCTCGACGAAATCGGAACCCTCCATTTAGAGGCCCAGGCCAAGCTCCTGAGGGTCCTCCAGGAAAAGGAGTTCGAGAGAATTGGCGGAAACCGGACCTTGCGGGTGGATGTCCGTATCCTCGCGGCCACGAATAAAAATCTGGAAAGGGCCATCGAGGAAGGGACCTTTCGGGAGGATCTCTATTATCGCCTCAGCATATTCCCCATCTTCCTCCCTCCTCTCCGGGAGAGGAAAACGGACATCCTTCTTCTGGCCGACTTCTTCATCGACAAATTCAACCAGAAACATAAAAAGAAGGTTCGGAGAATTTCGACGCAGGCCACAGACCTGCTCATTCAATATCATTGGCCGGGGAATGTCAGAGAGCTCGAAAATTGCATCGAAAGGGCCGTCCTTCTGTGTACGGACGGCGTGATCCGCCGTGATCACCTACCCCATAGCCTCCAGGGGGGAGAACGATCAAACCCCGTTGCGGCCCTCTCTTTCGAAGATTCCATAAAGAACTTTCAAAAGGAGCTGATCATCGATGCCCTCAAAAAATCACGGGGGAATATGGCCCAAGCGGCCAGGCTATTGAAGACGACGGAAAGGGTTATCTCCTACAACGTCAAAAAGCTTCGGATTAACCCAAAAGCCTATCGTTCCTGATCCCACAAAATTGTGGGAATCTCTCTTTTTCCCAACGTAATTGTCATTTTTTTTCGCCCCCCATCGATCTCCCACTCCCCTCTAACCTTTCATCCCTATTCAAAAAACTTTTGGATTTCACTCCTTGACGTCGATTCGGGGCGAAGGGGATTGCTTTGGCATCCTTCTTGATCCTATCGGGGAAAAAAAGGAGGCTAAGATGAAAAAGACAAATCTCTTGGCATTTCCCCTTTTCGGTCTATTCCTGGTCAACGGCATGGCCTTTGGGACCCCCACCACAACCCATTGGACTCCCGCGACAACCGACATCCAGCCTTTTGGAGTGCTCCACTTGGGCGTCGATAACTATTTCACGGTCTTCCAGAGAGCTCGAGACGGGGGAAGCGCTTTTGGAACGGACATCGGGTTGACGATCGGCGTTCTCCCCTTCGAAAAACTTCAGTTGGAGGTGGGGATCGATTACATAGAACCCACGGATCACCCTGTCTCCTTCAATGCCAAGTTAGGAACCCCCGAGAATGCCCTCTTTTCCGGGGCGCCCGCCCTCAACCTCGGGATCTTCAATGTGGGCACCAAGAAAGACGTGACCAACCAGAATATTGTATTTGGAATGGTAGGAAAAACGATTCCCATTCTTGGGGCAAGGCTATTTGCAGGCCCTTATATAGGAAACGGGAAAGTCTTGGTTGACAAAAATGGGAAGAGGGAAAACAAAGGGTTTATGATCGGGCTGGACCGTGGTTTCTTCCCCGCTAAGGATAAGGAAGGAAATGAATATAAGAAGCTTGTCCTGGTTGCGGATTACGCATCCGGAAAGAATGCGATCGGAGGCGGTGGCGTGGGCCTGATCTATTACTTCACTCCCAACATCAGCCTCCTCACCGGACCCGTGTGGTTCAACGAAAAGGAGATCAACGGAAAATGGAAGTGGACGATTCAGTTCGACGTCAATCTCCCACCGGTCAATCAGTGGTTCAAGAAATAAGAAATCTCCCGACATCTTCTTTCGTCAAGGAGGCTCTAAATGAAAAGATTCAACTTCCTCATCCTGGTTTCCTTAATCGCCGCCATTCTGTGGCCCGATCTTGTGGGGGCAGAGGAAAAAGCGGCGCCTGATTTGAAGGTGGTCGCGGACACGCTTTGGGTCCTGATCGCGGCCGCCTTGGTCTTTTTCATGAACACCGGTTTCGCCACGGTCGAGTCTGGCCTCTGCCGGGCAAAAAACACGGTCAACATCCTATCGAAGAATGTGATCGTCTTCTGCGTCACAAGTCTGGCCTTTTGGGCGGTCGGGTTCGGTCTTATGTTCGGCGACGGCCATCCTCTGGTCGGCCTAAAGGGTTTCTTTCTCATTGGGGCCGATAACAGTCCGGCCACGGGAGAGGCCTATCGAGGGGTCTTCTCCTCGCTCAATTGGACCGGGGTGCCCCTTTTGGCCAAATTCTTTTTTCAACTGGTCTTTGCCGGAACCGCGGCCACCATCGTTTCCGGAGCGGTGGCGGAGAGGATTAAGTATTTCTCCTTCTTCGTCTTCTCCTTTCTCATGGGGGCCTTGATCTACCCCATCCAAGGCCACTGGATCTGGGGGGGCGGATGGCTCTCTCAGCTGGGATTCAAGGATTTTGCCGGCTCGACCGTCGTCCACAGCATCGGAGGCTGGTCTGCCCTTGTCGGGGCCGCCCTTCTCGGCCCACGGTTGGGGAAATTCGGACCCGACGGAAAGGTGAATCCCATCCCCGGTCACAATCTCGGTATGGCCACCCTGGGGATGTTCATCCTCTGGCTCGGATGGTTCGGATTCAACGGGGGAAGCACCATGGCGGCGGATCCCAAACCCATCTCTCTGATCATCCTCAACACCAATATGGCCGCCGCTGCCGGGGGCATTGCCGCCACCTTCGTCTCCTACCTGGCGATCGGAAAACCTGACCTCAGCATGCTCCTGAACGGAGTGCTGGCAGGCCTGGTGGGGATCACG
The DNA here is from genome assembly GCA_026415035.1 of Thermodesulfobacteriota bacterium. Lineage (NCBI taxonomy): Bacteria > Pseudomonadati > Thermodesulfobacteriota > Thermodesulfobacteriota bacterium. Next base: position 38,520 of record JAOAHX010000003.1, read on the forward strand.
GCCGGCGCCGATGGCGCAACCGTCTTCGGTTCCATCGTCATCGGGTTCGTCTCGGGGATTCTCGTGGTCTTCAGTGTCCTCTTCTTTGACCGGATAAAGGTGGATGACCCGGTGGGCGCTATCTCCGTCCACATGGTCAACGGCGTGTGGGGAACCCTCGCGGTCGGTTTGTTCCACTCTGAGGCAGGCCTTCTCTACGGCGGGGGACCGAAACAGCTCCTCATCCAGATCGTGGGAATCCTTTCCGTGGCTGCCTTCAGCGTTCTGGCTAACCTCCTGGTCTGGAAGATCATCAAGGGGGTTATGGGTCTCAGAGTTTCCGAGGAAGAAGAGATGGAGGGACTGGACATCGGCGAACACGGGATGGAAGCCTATCCTGACTTTTCATCGAGAGCATAGGCTCATCTGTCCACAGGGGAGGAAGAGATGAAAAAAATCGAAGCCATTATCAAACCTTTTAAGCTCGATGAAGTGAAAGATGCCCTCACCAGGATCGGGATTCAGGGGATGACCGTCACCGAGGTAAAAGGGTTTGGGAGGCAAAAGGGACATACGGAATTCTACCGGGGGGCGGAGTATCAGGTCGATTTCATCCCCAAGGCCAAGGTAGAGTTGATCCTTCCCGACGAGCTGGTCTCCCAGGCCATCGAGACGATTCAGCGGGTGGCCAAAACAGGGAAGATCGGGGACGGGAAAATCTTTCTTTCACCCGTGGAGGAGGTGGTCCGGATCAGGACCGGAGAGAGGGGAAAGGAGGCGATATGAAGTCGTCTTAGGGAATCAAGGGATGAGGAGGTGTTTAATTTCCAACAGCCTGATCAAATTCCAACGAGAAGACTCCCATAAGAGGCCTCGCAGGATTCTGCCCTCCCGAATTTCTCTTCTAACAACTCTTCAAAAATCTTGATCAAAACGTCCTTCGATCGGGTGGCTCCCCGCTCTGGCATAGCGATTGCTGATCTTTCTTGCATGAAGGTCTTGATCCTCAAGCACGTCAACACCGAAGGACCGGGCCTGATCGAAGACTTCCTCATCCAACAAGGAGCCCCTTATCACATCATCGACCTCTCCCTATCCCCATACCTTCCAAAGCCCGATGCATTTTCTCACATCGTCATCCTCGGCGGCCCCATGAACGTCTATGAGGAGGACCGATATCCTTTCCTGAAAATGGAGGACCTCTTTTTGAAAGAGGCGATCCAGAGGGGAAGGACGATCCTGGGTATATGCTTGGGGGCCCAGTTGATTGCGAAGGCCTTGGGGGCCAGGGTCTACAGAGCCCCCCTCAAAGAGATGGGATGGGATCAGGTGGTGTTGACCGAAGAGGGTCGAAAGGATCCCCTCTTCTCCGGCTTCCCGAAAAGATTCTCCGTATTTCAGTGGCACGAGGACACCTTCGACCTCCCGAATCAGGCGAAGTTGCTCGCCACCTCGGCCTTCGTATCCCATCAGGCCTTCCGATATGGAGACGAGATCTACGGCCTCCAGTTTCATCTCGAGATGACTGAAGAGATGATCCGGGCGTGGGTGGAGGAAGATGAGGAAATAAGGGAGAGGAGAACGAATATTCTATTGCAGACGGAAAACGAGATGGAAGGATACCGAAAAAGGAGCATGAAATTCCTGAAACGTCTCTTTTACCAAAAGGTGCCCAAGGATCTCAGACCCCGAAGCAGGGGCAGGGTCGATTCGGAGAAAAGGAGGTAGGAGATGAAAGTCGATTCCGGCGATACGACGTGGATCTTGGTGGCTTCGGCCCTGGTGATGTTGATGACCCCAGGTCTCGCCCTCTTCTACGGGGGCATGGTCAGGAAGAAGAACGTGCTCGGAACGATCATGCAGAGCTTCATCGCCATTGCCGTGATCACGGTCCAATGGGTCCTCTACGGGTACAGCCTCGCCTTCGGCCCGGATATTGGAGGCGTGATCGGAAGTCTCGACTGGATTGGGTTAAGGGAGGTTGGGCTGGATCCCCATCCCGATTACTGCCCCACGGTCCCCCACCAGGCCTTCATGATCTTCCAGATGATGTTCGCCGTGATCACTCCGGCCCTGATCACAGGCGCCTTCGCGGAACGGTTTAAATTCAAAACCTACCTCGTCTTTCTCCTCCTCTGGGCGACCTTCGTTTACGATCCCCTGGCCCATTGGGTTTGGGGACTAGGGGGATGGATTCGGAATCTCGGGGCCCTCGACTTCGCCGGCGGTCTGGTCGTTCACATCAGCTCCGGGATCGCGGCCCTTGCGGCCTCCCTGGTCGTGGGCAAGAGAAGGGGATACGGGGAGGAACCCATGCCCCCCCACAACCTGACCCTGACCCTGCTGGGCGCAGCGCTCCTCTGGTTCGGATGGTTCGGCTTCAACGGAGGCAGTGCGATTGCGTCCGGCTCCCTGGCGACCTCGGCCTTCGTCGTGACCCACATCTCTACCGCTTCGGCCGCCCTCTCCTGGATGTTCGCCGAGTGGTTTCACAGGGGGAACCCGACGGTATTGGGAGCGGCCTCCGGCGCCGTCGCAGGTCTGGTGGCCATCACCCCGGCCTCTGGTTTCGTCGGACCTCTTTCGGCCATCGCCATCGGCCTGGTCGCGGGGGTCCTCTGTTATGCTGCGATCAACCTCAAGACGAAACTGGGATACGACGACTCCCTCGATGTGGTCGGCGTTCACGGGGTGGGAGGCACCTGGGGCGCCCTGGCCACGGGGCTCTTCGCCTCCAAGGCCATCAACTCGGCCGGCAACGACGGTCTCTTCTTCGGGAACCCCGCCCTCTTGGGCATCCAGGCCTTGACCGTTGGGGTTGCCTGGATCTACTCTTTTGGGATGACGCTCCTCCTCCTAAAAGTGCTCGATTGGACCATGGGGTTGAGAGTGAGTGAGGAGCATGAGATCCATGGCTTAGACTTGAGTCAGCATGGCGAAGCGGGATATACTTTCTGATACGATGGGGAGGAGATATGAAGAAGATCGAAGCGATAGTGAAGCCCTTCAAACTGGAAGAAGTGAAGGATGCCCTGACCAAAATCGGCATCCAGGGGATGACGGTGACCGAGGTCAAAGGGTTCGGCAGGCAAAAGGGCCACACCGAGGTTTACCGGGGAGCCGAATATACGATCGATTTTGTCCCCAAGATCAAGATCGACCTCATCGTGAGCGAAGATCGGGTGGCTCAGGTCATCGAGACCTTGGAACGGTCGGCGCGAACCGGCAAGATCGGAGATGGCAAGATCTTTGTCTCTTCGGTGGAAGAGGTGATCCGGATCCGAACCGGAGAACGTGGCAAGGATGCCCTCTGAGTTAGGGATTACAAAACAAGATCTGATCGCGTGGAGACACCGAATTTTAACCGAATTACCTCCCCAAGCCGTCCCGGAGGATTATCTCCGGAGACACGCGGAGATGATCGACGGGGTGGTGAGGAGGGTCTTTCAATCGGCCCGATCGAACCTCCCCTCCCCCTCGGTCTGTCTGGTCGCGGTGGGAGGTTATGGCCGGGCCGAGCTGGCCCCTCATTCCGATATCGACCTCCTCCTGCTTCACTCCCCTACCCGCGGGGACCAACTCCCAAGCCTTTCGGAGAAGATCCTCTATCCCCTCTGGGACCTTGGGCTGGAGGTGAGCTGCAGCCTGAGATCGGTCGAAGAATGTGTGAAGATGGCCCGTTCCGATCTCAAGGTCAAAACCAGCTTGATCGATAGCCGCTACCTCGACGGCGCATACGAGGAATTTCGAAAATTTTATGCCCTCTTTACGAAAAAGCTGCTCCACCGGAGGGTCCCCCCTTTTGCCGAGGCCTTGGCCCGTGAGACCCACCTTCGCCATAAGAAATACGAGGATCCAGCCTATATCTTAGAACCCGACCTCAAAGAAGGCGAGGGCGGTCTCAGGGATTTCCAGGCAGGTCGATGGATCCTCCGGGCCAAATATAAGACTGATCGTCTCGACTCCATCCTCTTCCCGGACCATTCCCGAAGGCTGATCCGAAGCGTCCAGTTCCTCTGGCAGATCCGAAATCATCTCCATCTTTCCGCCGAACATCGGCAGGACCGTCTCACCTTTGAATGGCAGGAGACGATAGCCCCCCTCCTTGGATTCCCCCCGGGGCCCAAAGGGGTGGAGGCGATGATGCGGCAGTACCACCTCGCCACCCGGGAGATATCGACCTTTTACCACCAGATGCTGGACCATGCCCTTTTCGAGCCCTCCTTCTTCAGGAAGATCATCGGCCTGGTCCGGTCGAAAAGGATCGACGACCATTTTGGAATTGCCGGAGGGGAGATTCATCTCCTCGACCCCGCCGCTTTTAAAAAAGACCCTGCTCAGCTCATGGACCTCTTTCGGTACTGCCAGGATTTGGAGGCGAAACCCGATCTCCGGACCGAAGAGGCCATGGCCGAGGCCCTTCCGTGGATCGATGAAAATTTCCGGACCTCGCCCAGGGTCAACGAGACCTTTCTCTCGATCCTGAGAAAGGGAAAAGGGCTGGAGGACCTCTTGCGGAGGATGCACGATGTCGGGCTCTTATCCCGATATATCCCCGAGTTCTCCGAGATCGAAGGAAGGATCCACTACGACCTCTACCATGTCCATCCCATCGACCGCCATACCCTCCTCGCCGTTGGCGAGTTGTTGAAGTTGAAGGAGGGGGCGTATCAAAAAGACCACCCCCTCCTCACCTCGACCATCAGGGAATTGGCGAACCCGGAAATCCTCTTTCTTTCGGCCCTCCTCCACGACATTGGAAAGGGGAGGGAAGGGCCTCACCCCCTCGTCGGCAGCCAGATGGCAAGGCAGATCGGCAGACGCATGGGGTTGCAAGCCGAGGAGATCGCCCTTTTGGAATTTTTGGTCCGTCATCATCTCCTGATGGTGGAGACCGCTTTTCGCCGCGACCTCCATGACGAACAGGCGATCGCCTCCTTCGCCAGGGAGGTCCAGGACTCGACCCGGTTGAAGATGCTCTACCTTCTCACCTTCGCCGATATCAAGGCCGTCGGCCCTGAGGCATGGAACTCTTGGAAAGACTCCCTCCTGATGGAACTCTTTCTCAAGGCCTTGCATTATTTGGACAAGGGGAAGGATCCTCTAACCCCCGTCAAAAGGCCGGAGAGACTGGCACGTCTCAGGGAACGGGTCCCTCCGGAAATTTTTTCCACCTATGCGGAGCACCTTCCGGACCGTTACCTGGCCACCTACCCTCCGGAAGAGATCGCCTCCCATCTCCAGATGGCTCACCGTCTGAAGGGGGAAACGGTGGTGATGGAATGGCATGGGGAGGCGGAGGGCCGGGTGAAGGTGACGATCTGTACGAGAGACCGCTATGGCCTCTTCGCCAAAATCGCGGGATCCTTCTACCTGAACCGCTTGAACATTCTGGAGGCCCAGATCCACACCTGGGGAGATGGTGTGGCCCTCGATACCTTCTTCGTTCAAGACCCGACCGGAGAGGGCGACCGGAGGATGCGCCAGTTTCAGCAGGATCTTGTGGAGATCTTAAATGGAAAGGTCTTGCTCAAGGATCTGTTTTCTCAGCGAGGGGGACCTGTCCTGAGTTTCCAGAAGGTGACCCCGAAAGTCCAGGGGGAAGTGAAGGTCAATAACCGGGATTCCGATTTCTATACGATCGTCGAGATCACCGGCCAGGACCGGTTGGGGATTCTTTACGAAATCACCCAAGCCTTGACCGACTTCGGTTGCACCATCCTCTTTGCCCGGATCTCCACCCTCGGAAACCAGATCATCGATGTCTTTTACATTCAGGATGAGTGGGGAGAGAAGATCACGGAACCGAACCGGATGGATCACCTCAAACGATTGCTCCTCCAGCGACTCGGAGGTCCCTGAGGCCTCCTCTCCCCGCCCTCGTGGCTCTATCTCTTCCATCGAAGATCGAACCGATCGAGGTTCATCACCTTGTTCCAGGCCTCGACGAAATCCCTCACAAACTTCTCTTTCCCGTCGGAAGCCCCATAGACCTCGGCCACGCTCCGAAGCTCTCCGTGATGCCCGAAGATCAGGTCGACCCTCGTGGCCGTCCACGTGGGGGCCCCTGTCTTCCGGTCACGGCCCTGAAAGAGGTAGGCCTCCCCATCCATGGGCTGCCACTCCGTCCTCATATCGAGGAGGTTGACGAAGAAGTCGTTGCTGAGGACTCCGGGAGTCTTCGTGAAGACGCCATGGGGCGAGAACTTATAGGTAGCCCCTAACGCCCTCAAACCCCCGACGAGGACGACCAGCTCCGGCACCGTCAGCCGCAGAAGCTGGGCCTTGTCCACAAGAAGATATTCGGGGTTGGGGGTCTTGGGATCTTTGATATAGTTCCTGAAGCCGTCGGCCACAGGCTCCATGGCCGCATAGAAGAGGGTATCGGTCTGCTCTTGGAGCGCATCGACCCTCCCCGGCGTAAAAGGCACGGTCACATTCATCCCGGCCTTTTTTGCGGCGGCTTCGATCGCGGCGCATCCCCCCAGGACGATGAGGTCGGCGAGGGAGACCCTCTTTCCGTCCTTCTGTCCGGAGTTGAACTCGTTCTGGATCGTTTGGTAGGTGCTCAGGACCTTGGCCAGATCTTCAGGATGGTTGACCTCCCAGTCCTTCTGCGGAGCCAGGCGAATTCGTGCGCCATTGGCTCCTCCCCTTCGGTCCGAATCGCGATAGGTCGAGGCTGAGGACCAGGCGGTATAGACGAGCTGGGCGATGCTCAGGCCGGAGGCGAGGACCCTCTCCTTCAACTTCCTGATGTCTTCCTCGTCTATCAGTCGATAATCCCTCTTGGGCAGGGGATCTTGCCAGACAAAGACCTCTTCCGGCACCTCGGGGCCGAAGTAGCACTCCCGGGGACCCAGATCCCGATGGACCAGTTTGAACCAGGCCTTGGCAAAAGCGGCTTCGAACTCTTTGGGATTTTCGAGAAATCGCCTTGCGATCTTCGCATACTCCGGATCGAATCGGAAGGCCAGATCCGCGGTCAGCATCATGGGAGGATGCTTCTTGTTGGGATCGTGGGCATCCGGAACGATGGCGGGCGCGTTCTTGGCGACCCACTGATTCTTTCCAGCGGGGCTCTTCGTCAACTCCCATTCAAAATTGAAAAGGAACTGGAGGTAGGCGATCCCGAATTTCGTGGGCGTGGAGGACCAAACGAGTTCGAACCCGGAGGTGTAGGTATCGGGTCCTTTTCCCGTCTTATAGGTATTCTTCCAGCCGAGCCCCTGCTGTTCCACGGGAGAGGAGTCGGGATCAGGGCCCACGTAGGTTTCGGGGCAGGCCCCGTGGCATTTCCCGAAGGCATGGCCTCCAGCGACCAGGGCGACGGTCTCCTCGTCGCTCATCCCCATCCGGTTGAAGGCCACACGGATCTGCTTGGCCGAGGCCACCGGATCGGGATTTCCCTCAGGCCCCTCGGGGTTCACGTAGATGAGCCCCATCTCCGTTGCAGCAAAGGGTTTCTCAAGCTCCCCTTCTCTGAACCGTCCCTTTCCGGAGAGCATCTCGATCTCCGGGCCCCAGTCCGGGCTTTCGTCCGGCTCCCAGATATCCTCCCTCCCGCCTGCGAAGCCGATGGTATGCACGCCCATATGCTCCAGGGCCACATTGCCGGCCAGGATGATGAGATCGGCCCAGGAGAGCTTACGTCCGTATTTCTGCTTGATGGGCCAGAGGAGCCGGATCGCCTTGTCCAGGCTCATATTGTCTGGCCAATCTCCTCTGGGAGGAAAGCGGAGGTCGCCGGTTCGCGCCCCTCCCCGGCCGTCGAAGATCCGGTAACTTCCCGCACTGTGCCAGGCCATCCGGATGAACAGGGGGCCGTAGTGGCCGAAATCGGCAGGCCACCAGTCCTGGGAGGTGGTCATCAGGGCCTTCAGGTCTTCCTTCACCTCCGAAAGGTTCAACGTTTCGAACTCCTTCACATAGTCGTAATCGGGCCCGTAGGGGTTGGCATGGGAACAATTCTGCCTCAGCATCTTCAGGTTGAGCCGGTTCGGCCACCAGTCGGTGATCCATCGCTTCTTTCCTCCTTGGTCCTTCTGTTCCATAGGCACCTCCTCGATTGACTTTCAGGCAAGCCGCCCTTCCCCTAACATATCAAATGGCTTGCCCCCTTTCAAGGAAAATGTTAAGATGAAATTGCGGATTCGACCTAAATAGGATTAATTACTTTTTAGGAATTTAACCCAGTGACGGGCCGGGTGTCAAGGGTGGGGCGGAATTTAGATGATTTCATCGAGGCGTGCAAGGCCTTTGGGCTAAAGATCACCCCCCAGAGGATTGCCATTTACGAAGAGGTCCTGAAGGCCACCGACCACCCCTCGGCGGAAGGGATCTATCGGATCCTCAAGCCCTCCCATCCGAATCTCTCCTTCGACACCGTCAACCGGACCCTCCTCACCTTTGCGGAGATGGGATTGATCCAGATCGTGGAGGGCTCCGGAGATGTCCGGAGGTTCGATCCCAACATCGAACAGCATCATCATCTCCGGTGCCTCGGATGCGGCTCCATCACCGACTTCTACGACCGAACGTTGGACCACCTAAAAATCCCCAAGGCGATTCGCGAGACCTTCTCCGTCAAGAAGGTCCGCGTCGTGATCGAAGGGACCTGCCACCGCTGCCGCCGGATAACCTGCCAGTAGGAATTTCAACCTCCAATCCCTCGAAGATCCTTTGGTCCCACTTTTAAAAAGTTCTTAATCACCCAAACCCCATGGGGGAGGCTTCATTGTTAACGGCCTTTGGATTATGTTAGGATTTTTTCATGGCCGTGGAGGATCTCTCAAAGCTCAGGATCGAAAAGTCGAAGGCCATCCTCAGGCCCAGGGGGCGGAGAAGGATCTTCCTCTGGGGATTTCTGGCCCTGCTTTTGATCGCCGCAGGTGTCCTCTATCAGAGGGGAATCCTCTCCCCTGCCGTGGAGGTCCGGATCGCAACGGTCTCGCAGCTCTACCCCTCTCAGACCCTCACCGTCCTCAATGGGAGCGGTTATGTCGTCCCCCAGCGAAAATCGGCCCTGGCCTCCAAGGTGACGGGCCGTCTCGTCTGGCTCGGCGTCAAAGAAGGGGATCGGGTCAAGGAAGGCCAAATCATCGCCCGCCTCGAGAGCGAGGACGTGGCAGCCGCCAAGGAACAGGCAGAGGCCAACGTGAATGCCGCTCGTTTCAATGCGGAGCTGGCCAAGGCTGAACTCCGGGAGGCGACCCTTCAATTGGACCGAAACAGGGCCCTCCTCGAAAAGGGGGTGATCGCAAGGGCCACCTACGATACCGCCCTCGCCCGATACGAGAAGGCCGTGGCCTCTGTGGAGGCCTCCGAGGCCAATCTCCGGGCGAGTCTTGCGGCCCTCGAAGTCGCCAAGATCAATCTCGAATATTCGTTGATCCGGGCTCCCTTCGATGGCATCGTCCTCACCAAAAATGCGGATGTGGGAGATATCGTCACGCCCATCGGTGCGGCCGCCAATGCCAAATCGGCCGTCATCACGATTGCGGATATGAACTCCCTTCAGGTGGAGGCCGACGTCTCCGAGTCGAATCTCAACAAGATCAGGGTCGGTCAGCCCTGCGAGATTCAGCTCGATGCGCTCCCAGGGGAGCGTCTCCGTGGGGTCCTCCATACCATCGTTCCCACCGCGGATCGAACCAAAGCGACCGTCATGGTCAAAGTCCGCTTTGTCGATCGAGATGCCCGGGTGCTACCGGAGATGAGTGCCAAGGTGGCCTTTCTCTCCCGTCCCCCCAGCCGAGAAGAACAGAGACCCCGAATCGCCATCCCTCCTTCCTCCATCGTCAACCGGAAAGGAGGGGAGCGCGTTTTTCTCGTCAAGGAGGAAAGGGCGATGGAGGTCCCGGTGAGGCTCGGCGATAAAATCGGCGACATGGTGGAGGTCCTCGATGGGATCAAGGTCGGAGACCAGATCGTCCTCCATCCCCCTGACCGCTTAAAGAACGGCATGAAGGTGAAAGCCGCGGAGAAATAAAGGGGGATGGCGTTTGGAATTCGGTGACAGGAGATTGTTATCTCATGCCTCCCATCGTTGAAATCCTCCATGTGAGCAAATCCTACCGCAGGGGAAACCGGGTCATCCCCGTGCTCACGGACATCAACCTCAATATCGAAGAGGGAGAATTTCTCGCCTTGATGGGACCCTCGGGGTCGGGAAAGAGCACGCTCCTCAACCTGATCGCCGGCCTCGACCGGGTGGATTGCGGAACGATCCGGGTCGGGGGCATCGACCTCACCCACCTCTCCGAAAACGAGCTGGCCCAGTGGCGCGCGATGAACGTCGGCTTCGTCTTCCAGTTCTACAATCTCATCCCGGTGTTGACGGCCTTCGAAAATGTGGAACTCCCCCTCCTCCTCACTGGCCTCTCTCGAAAGGAGAGGCAGGCCCATGTGGAGATGGCCCTCCGGATCGTCAACCTCGAAGAGCGGATGGATCATTACCCGGCCCAGCTCTCCGGAGGGGAACAGCAACGGGTGGCCATTGCCCGGGCCATTGTGACCGATCCCACGATCCTCGTTGCCGACGAACCCACCGGAGACCTCGATCGGATCTCCGCCCGGGAGGTCCTCGACCTGATGGATCGACTCAACGGCGAGTCCCGAAAGACGATCATCATGGTCACGCACGATCCCAAGGCGGCCGAAAGGGCGAGGGTCATTCGCCATCTCGACAAAGGATTCCTGAACGATGTTTATTCTCAAACTCCTGTTTAGGAATGCCCTTCGTCATAAACTCCGGACCTTCTTAACCCTCCTCGGGATCACCATAGCCATCCTCGCCTTCGGCCTCCTCCGGACCTTTATCCATGCCTGGTATGGAGGGGTGGAAGCCTCCTCTGCCACGCGCCTCGTCACCCGAAGTTCCATCTCCCTCATCTTCCACCTTCCCCTTTCCTACAGGGAGAAGATCCGCCAGATTGATGGGGTGAAGGCCGTTTCGTGGGGAAACTGGTTCGGGGGAATTTACAAAGATGAAAAACATTTCTTTGCCAACTTCGGGGTGGACGCCAAGAGTTATCTCGAGCTCTATCCGGAATATATCCTCACCCCAGAGGAGGAGAGGGCCTTTCTCAGGGACCGCAAAGGCTTCATCGCGGGAAGGAAGTTGGCCGAGCGGTTCGGCTGGAAGATCGGCGACATCGTCACCCTCCGGGGGACCATCTACCCGGGGGAATGGGACTTCGTCCTCCGGGGCATCTATCGGGGGAGGGATGAGACCATCGACGAGACCCAGTTCTTCTTCCATTGGGATTATCTGAACGAGGTGTTGAGGAAGAGGGGGTCCTCCCTGGCCGATACGGTGGGCTGGTATATGGTGGGCGTGTCCCGGGCCGAGCGCGCTGCGGAAGTGGCCCTCGCCATCGATCAGACCTTCAAGAACTCCCTCGCCGAGACCTTGACCGAGACCGAAAAGGCCTTCCAGCTCTCCTTCATCGCCATGTCCGAAGCGATCCTCATCGCCATCGAACTCGTCTCCTTCATCGTCATCGCCATCATCATGGCGGTCGTGGCCAACACGATGTCCATGACCTACCGGGAACGGATCGGGGAATATGCCATCTTCAAAACCTTGGGTTACCCTTCCTGGCGCATCGCAGGGATGATCCTCGGCGAATCGATATTGATCACGACCACCGGGGGCCTCTTCGGAGTCTTCCTCACCTTTCCGGTGGCCCAAAGGGTCGGCAAGATCCTCAGCACCTACTTCCCCGTCTTCAATGTGCCGGAAGGGGCCATCTATTTGCAGATCCTGGCCTGTTTGGTGGTGGGGGTCCTTTCAGCCCTTGTCCCCACCTATCGGGCGGTCACCATTCGCATCGCAGATGGGTTGAGGAGGATCGGTTAGGTGGGTGTGCCTCTGGCCTACAGTATCCGGAATCTCTGGACCCGAAAGCTCACGACCCTTTTTACCGTCTCGGGGATGGCCCTGGTCGTCTTCGTCTTCTCTTCAATGCTCATGCTGTCCGAGGGCCTGAAGAAGACCCTCATCGAAACGGGTTCGAGCGACAATGTCGTGGTCATCCGGAAGGGTGCGGCCACCGAGGTTCAGAGCGGGGTGGATCGTTATCAGGCCTCCATCATCGAAACCCAGCCGGAGGTCGCGGTGGGAGAAGACGGAAAGCCTCTCCTCTCGAAAGAGACCGTGGTCATCATCAGCCTCCCCAGACGGGGAAGCAAAAAAGAAAATTACATCACCGTCCGGGGCATCGGGGAGGCCTCCCTCGGCCTCCGGCCCCAAGTGAAGCTGCTCGAGGGCCGGCTCCCAAGGCCCGGAACCTCAGAACTCCTGACGGGCCGAAGCGTGGCGGAACGTTTCGAAGGGGGAGGCCTCGGGGAGTCGCTCCGATTCGGATTGAGGGAATGGAAGGTGGTGGGCGTCTTCGACGCAGGCCCGACCGGGTTCAACTCCGAGATCTGGGTCGATGGAGATCAATTGATGCAGACCTTTCGGAGGAATGCCTATTCCTCGGTCCTCTTCAAACTCCGGGATCCCTCCTCCTTCGAAAGGGTCAAAGGTCGGATCGAAAACGACCCCCGTCTCACCCTCGAGGCCAAACGGGAGAACCAGTATTATGGGGAGCAATCGAGGATGATGGCCACATTCCTTCGAATCCTCGGGACCTCCCTGACGATCATCTTCTCCCTGGGCGCCATCATCGGGGCCATGATCACCATGTATGCCGCGGTCGCAAATCGCACCGCCGAGATCGGGACCCTTCGTGCCCTCGGGTTTAAAAGGGTGAGCATCCTGACCGCCTTCCTTCTGGAGGCCCTGTTCTTGGGATTGAGCGGAGGCCTCCTGGGCCTCTTTTTCGCCTCTTTTCTCCAATTTTTCACCGTTTCGACGATGAACTTCCAGACCTTCTCCGAGCTGGCCTTCGACTTCACCCTCACCTGGGAGATCGCCTATCAGGCCCTGGTCTTCTCCCTCATCATGGGGTTCGTGGGAGGCTTGTTGCCGGCCCTCCGGGCCGCCCGGATGAACATCGTCGAATCCCTAAGGGCGACCTGACCTCACCCTCTATCCTCTCCCCTTATGGAAAGATCGGTAAAAGGAAAGGGCGGCGCCGGCGAGCACAATCCCAACGAGGTTGAGCAGCAGATCGAAACCAGAGGCCTCCCGGCCCGGGATAAAGGCCTGGTTCAACTCGTCGAGGAGACCTGTCAAGAAGGAAATACCGCCGGGGAGCCAGAGGGAGGAGAAATGGGGAGCGGGAGAAGTGGCCCAATGACTTCGTCTGGCGGACAGGGCAAGGGTGAGGAGGGTCATCAGGACCCCATAAAGGGGGATGTGGAGGAGGCTATAAGGATTCCAGAGGTGGTTAAGGGCGTCACGCCCGATCAACCTCGGAAGGACCAGGAGGGAAAGTATATAGATCGCGGATAGGGCGGTAAAGGCTCGATTCAGAGACATTCAGGAAAGCAACTCCTTCAGGAGCATCTCATTTCGCTTCTGGACTTTCTGCATCTCCGCCAGCTGGAGGTCCTCGAAAGGCTGCCTCCTCCCTTTATGCCTTAACCGGGAAATCTCCCCTTCGAGGTAACGGAGCGTATTCGCCATGGCCTCGGCCATCGAAGAAATCGACCCTTGGGCCTTCTCATAAGTCTCCTTGTCGAGATAGGCCCGGTTGACCAGGCGGAACCGCTCAAAACATTTCTTAAACTCCTCTACCACCTCTTTCTTCCCTTTTCTCTTTCTGTCGAGGGTCTTTGCGGTCTCCAAGAATCGTTCCACATCCATAAGGCCTCCTGCCTTTCATCCAAAAATTTCTTAAATTTTATCACAAGACATCCCATTTAACCAATATTGGAAAAAGGGAAGAGGCCCCCTCCAAAAGGAAATGTTCTGATTTAATCATGATGATGAAAAACCGCCATCAATCCCATTCCATTCGGGCCTCCGACGCCATCCCCTCACGGGAGGGTTGCTAAACATCTTCTTCTTTTTCAAAAAGTTATAAAATTCACCCATGTCCCCTCATGGGGATCACCTTCGGCATAAGGTTTGCTAAATATTAAACCAATCATTGGATTCTTTGGATTGTCAAAAACTGACACGGACCGCCTTCGAGGAGTAGCAACTAAAATTAAAATATAGGAGGAAAGGATGGACAAGGAGACCGTATTGAAGTTGGCAAAGGAGAACGATGTGAAATTTATCCGCCTCTGGTTTACGGACATCCTCGGGTTCCTGAAGGGGTTTGCCATCACCATCGACGAGCTGGAGGGGGCTTTGGAGGAGGGCATGGGCTTCGATGGCTCCTCCATCCAGGGCTATGCCCGGATCGACGAGAGCGATATGATCGCCAAACCCGATCCCCAGACCTTCCAGATCATCCCTTGGCGCCCCAAAGAGAATGCGGTCGCCAGGATGTTCGCCGACATCTATGAGCCGGACGGGACGCCCTATAAGGGCGATCCGCGATGGGTCCTGAAAAAAACCCTCAAAAAGGCCCAGGATCTCGGCTACACCTTCTATGTAGGGCCTGAACTGGAGTACTTCTACTTTAAAAGCAACGAAGGAGCTCCTCAGACCCTCGACCGGGGGGGATACTTCGATCTCACCCCGCTGGATGTCGCCACCGAACTTCGTCGCGAAACGATCCTCACCCTTGAAGCCATGGGCATCCGGGTCGAATACAGCCATCACGAGGTGGCTCCGAGCCAGCACGAGATCGACCTTCGTTATGCCGATGCCCTGACCATGGCCGATTACGCCATGACCTACCGCCTGGTGGTCAAGGAGGTGGCCCTCAGGCACGGCGTCTATGCCACCTTCATGCCCAAACCCATCTTCGGCCAGAACGGGAGCGGGATGCATACCCATCAATCGCTCTTCAAGGGCGACAAGAATGCCTTCTTCGACCCAAAGGACGAATTCCATCTCTCCAAGGTCGCCAAGGCCTACACCGCTGGGATCCTTAAACACGCCAAAGAAATTACCGCCATTACCTCCCAATGGGTCAACTCCTACAAGAGACTGGTGCCCGGCTATGAAGCCCCTGTTTACATCGCTTGGGCGAGGCGAAACCGTTCAGCCCTTGTCCGGGTTCCGATGTATAAGCCTGGAAAGGAGAAGGCGACCCGGATCGAGCTCCGCTCGCCGGACCCCGCCTGCAACCCCTACCTGGCCTTTGCTGTGATGCTCGCCGCTGGCCTGAAAGGCATCGAAAAGGGCTACGAGCTTCCTCCCCCGGTGGAGGAGGACATCTTCGAGATGTCCGAGGAGGCCCGGAGGCAACATGGCATCGAATCGCTTCCCGGCAGTCTGTACGAGGCCATTCAGTTCGCCGAACAGAGCGAACTGGTGAGGGAGACCCTCGGAGACCACATCTTCCAAAAGTTCATCGAGAACAAGAAGATCGAGTGGGACCAATATCGCACCCACGTCTCCCAGTTCGAAATAGAGAAGTATCTGCCGATCCTGTGACCCCCTCGTCTTCCTCGATCGGTCTTTTCATACCCATGAGTGAGGGCCGGTGAATGAAGTCAAAACAGAAAAAATCGGCCTGGAGAAAGTATCTCCAGGCCTTTTTACAGGAGACCCCTGATCTGAAGATCATCGACGATCCGGAAAAGTTCGAATATTACCGGACCGACCTGAACGTCGACCTCCCCCCCTTGGTCCGTGACCTGATGCTCAAAAGCCTTCCCGATCTCGTCCTTAAACCCGAGACGGAGGAGCACCTGAAAAAGATCCTTTCTTTCGCCAACGAACACCGGATCCCCATGACCGTTCGGGGTGCAGGGACCTGGGGTTACGG
Source organism: Thermodesulfobacteriota bacterium (assembly GCA_026415035.1). Lineage (NCBI taxonomy): Bacteria > Pseudomonadati > Thermodesulfobacteriota > Thermodesulfobacteriota bacterium. The sequence continues at coordinate 54,281 of JAOAHX010000003.1, forward strand.
GGGCTCGGTCCCGACGCAGGGCGGGATCCTCGTCGATCTCAGCCTGATGAACTCGGTCGAGGTCGATGCAGAGGCGCTTCGGGTAACGGTTGGGCCTGGCGCCCGTTTCCTCGACATTCAGAAGAGACTCGAATCAAAGGGGTTGGCCCTCTCCACCATCGCTTCGGGAAAAGGGGGAACCCTTGTCGGCTGGATTGCCACGGGCGGGATGGGCCTCGGCACCTTACGGCACGGACCGGTGAAGGACCAGATCGTCTCCCTAAGGGTCATCACGCCGGACGGAACGGTCAAGGACCTTTCGAAGGAGGACCCTGAGATCCACTATTTCATCGGCACAGAGGGGCAGTTGGGAATCATCACCCGGGTCACCCTTCGCGTGGTCAGACTTCCCTCCCAGTGGTATCCCGTCGCCCTCGCCTTTGGGAACGCCTCCTCGGCCTACTCCTTTGCAAAGGGTTTGGCCTCCAAAACGACCCTCCAACCCGAGGATATCGTCCTCTACCATCCAAACCTCATCTCCGCCCTCCATCTCCCCTCCGATTCCAAGATCGCCACTGACCTCCGTCACCTCGTCCTGGTCTCTTTCGACAACGAGGAGGAGGTCCACCGATTGAAAGAACATCTGGAGGCCTCCGGCATCCTCCCCCTCGACGATGCCCTGGCCCGCGACCTCTGGGAGAAACGGTTCCTTCCGATGTCGATCAAATCCCTTGGCCCATCCCTCCTGGCCAGCGAGGTGATCCTCCCTGTCGGTCAGGTGGCCCCCTATCTCGAAAGACTCCAAGAGATGGCCAGGAACCTGGCCGTGACGCTTTATCCCATCAGCCACCTCATCAACCCGGGAGAAGTCCTCCTGCTGGTGATGATGACCACGGACAATCGGAAGAACATCTTCTACCTCGACCTCATCTTCATCCCGATGATGCTCAAGCTGGCGGTCCAGTCTCACCAGGGAAAGCCCTATGGCATCGGCATATGGAATACGCCCTTTCTCCGCCACCTCTTCGGCCGCGAAACCCTAAAAACGCTCCGGCAATATAAGCGAAAGGTCGATCCACACGGCATTCTCAATCCAGGGAAATTCTTCGCCACCTCGGGCCGCTGGGGCTCCTTCCAGAAGGCCCTGTTCCAGGAGGATCTTTTCAATCTCGGCCTCAGCGCCTCCCAGTGGTTGATGTTCAGGCTCCTCTCCCTCTTTCCCGTGGAGAAGTTGAGGCTTCGCACTCCCATGGTCTCCGAAAGACTGGAACCGATCGCCAGGGAGATCCTCTCTTGCGCCCAATGCGGCACCTGTGTGACCCGTTGCCCTGTCTACCGGGCCACGGGAGATGAAACCCTTTCGGCCCGGGGAAAATTCTTCACCCTCAAGAAGGCCATCGAAAAGGGAGAGCTGGAACTCTCAAAAGCCCTTCCCCTCTATTTCTGTCTCCGTTGCGGCCGATGCGACGAAGAGTGTCAGGTCCATATTAACCACCTCCCTTTGTTCGAGGCCCTGGAAGGATATCTCGCCGAGGCCAGCGGATTCCCAATCGAAGAGATCAAAAGGTTCATCGCTGAGGTGGAGAACAGCCCGGACTTCCAGCGCTACCTTGACGTCGTCCGAACGGGCTTCGACCAGAAGATCCACGAAAAAAGGAACACCTTTCCGAGGTACCGGGTCTGGATCGATGAGGCCCACTGCATCCATTGTGGAACGTGCGTGGATGCCTGCATCTACAGTGTTCGGAAACGAGACGAATCCGATCCCCGTCTCATTCGAATCGAGGACGAAGGGCTCTGCCGGGGATGCGGTTCCTGCATCGAACGGTGTCCCCAGATGGCGGCGGGATTTCCGGCGACGATGGTGGAGCTCCATCCCTGTTTCCTCGAGATCGATGACCCCTATTGGACCGGTCTGACCGTGGCCCGCATCGACCTGGAAGCCACCACCGGTAAAATCCCCGTCTCCGGCACAGGACAGGGCGATCCCCATCGAGGATCAGGGAATGATGGAATCCGTTTCGGCCATTTCCACATCGTCGGTCCGGCCCAGAACCTCCTCTACGAAAGCACCGAAGACGCCATCGCCATCCATTTGGGCCAGAAGCCGAAGTATCTGACCTTCCACGATGGGAGGATCTTGACCCCGCCTCCCAGGCTCATTCATCTGAAGACCCCGATTCTCTTCGACCTCCTTCCCCTCAAGATCGACGAGGGCTGGCTCGAGGCCCTGCTCGAGGCGTCGAAGGCGACGGGGACGCGCCTGACCCTCACGCTCGATGATTTTGACCGCCTCCGGCCGAGGATCGGAGACCGGACAGGCCAGATCATCCTAAGGCTCACCTCGGACGAGTTGAAGAGGGAAGGAGGGAGGTTGAGGGAGATCCCGGTCGAGCTCTTCGAAGTCGAGATCGACGAGGCGGTCCTCAATAAGGCCGGAGATCTAAAAGGCCTTCTCCCGGAGAAAGCGCTTCTTTCCGCCGTCATCAAATTGGACCCCGAGGACATCACCCCCGACCTTCAACCCTCTTTGGCCCTCCGCGAATGGATCGATCGCCTCATGGCGTCACCCTTCGATCTTCTCTGCCTTACCTCGGACTACAATCCAACGACCAAATACTATCCGACCACGGACGCCGTCCCAGCGGTCCATCGCTATCTCATCGAACAAAAGGCGCGCCACCGATTCTCCATCCTCGGGGCCGGAGGCATCCGCTCCGCCGCAGATACCCAGAAGACCATTCAGCGGGGGGCAAACGGGGTCAAGATCGATTGGCCCGTCCTCATGGCGGGAGACCCCCACGCCCGCCAGAAATTCCTCAGGGGAGAGAGGACGGTCCTCCCCCAAGACCCGGCCACCTTGGCAAAGCGCCTGATCAACCTCATCCGGGTCTGGAACATCCAGATCATCGAGGTCCTCGGCGCCTCGGGTTTCAAAGACATCAAGAAGACCGTAGGGGAGGAGAATCGCCTGATCATCTTCGACGATTTGGAAGAGAGGATATACGACATCTTCCACGACCCGCATCGCTTGAGACGAAACGAGGAAGCCAACAAAGCTAGGGTCCAAAGGGAGGGTCTGATGGCGGGCCTTGGATGGCGTTACAGCCAGTTGAAAGGGATGATCCAACCCACCCCGCCTCCCCATCGATTCTACGACGAAAAGATGCCCCGGGCCTGTCACCGGATCTTCGACCAAGATCACGTCTGGCCCGCCTGGCTCCTTTCGTCCGTAGGCCGAATGGCCTCGGGGGATCTGGCCACCCTCTCCCTCAAGAAGGTGGAGTCGATAGGAAATCTCGGCGATGGTTTCGATGCCATCGGGATCTGTTTCAGGCAGGACCCAGACGGGATTTCAGAGGAGAAGCTCGATGAGGTCTCGACCGCGCTCCAGCTCTCTCCCACGCTTCGACTGAAGACCCCCTTTTTAGGGGCTGGGATGTCCGTGGGATCGATCGGACCCGGAACCTGGCGGGCGAGGGTCCTGGCCACCTGCCGCCTCAAAACCCAGCTCGACACAGGAGAGGGAGGATATCCGACCTTCTACCTCCTCGATGCCAAATGGAATCCCCTCGACCTTTCCGATGAGCAGGTCATCCTCCTGGGAAGGGTGATGGAGGAGCGGAAACTGATCACGGTCGAGGAACTGATCCGGCGCTGCCTGAGGAAGGGGGCCATCTTCCCGGAATACGAGGAGATCGCAGAGATCTTGAAGCAATATCCTCCTTCCATGCCCGTCCAATATGTGCCGATCGTCACCCCTGCAGAGGAACCCTTCGTCTCGACCCAGCTCAAGACCGGGCTCTTCGGGGTCACCAAAGAGACCATCCGCCGGGCCAGGCGGGTCGTCATCACCTACAGTCAGGGCGCCAAACAGGGCGTAGGGGGCCATCTCCTCGGACGGAAGGTCTTCGGCCTGGTCTCGAGGCTCCGGGGCGTGCCCGAAGGGGTGAGCCTCATCTCCCCCTTCCCTTTCCACAATTGCTACTCGATCGAGGATGTCAAGGCCTTTATCGATGCAGTGAGGATGATCAACCCCAGGGCCAGCATCTGCATCAAGGTCTCCCCTTCTCCGGACATCGAGTTCATCTTCTCCGGCCTTGCGAGGATCGCCAAGGACAACCGGATGACGATCGAGATCTGGCTCGACGGCCCACGGGGCGGAACGGGCGCGGCCCCGGACATCATCAAGGGTCAGATGGGGATGCACATGGAGTATGCGATCCCCCTCTGTCACGAGAAATTGATGGACTCTGGCCTCAGGGAATATGTGGTCTTCATGGGAAGCGGTGGCATGCGCACCTGGGCGGATATCGTCAAAGGGATCGCCCTCGGCCTCGACGGGGTCGTCCTCGGGACGGCCGATCTGGTGGCGATCGGCTGTGTCCGAGACCGCAACTGCGAATCGGGCTGCCGAAGCGGCATCTCGACGGTCAATCCCAAGATGCAGCTGCTTCGCAACGTCGAGCTCAATACCCAGCAGATCATCAACTTCAGGGCCATCTTGCAGGCCCAGGTGATCCGGGCGATCGCTGCCCTGGGCATGAAAGACATCCGACAACTCCGGGGTCGTTACGATACGATCCGGTGGCCCCTCCTTGAGGAGAGGGTGGAGAGGCGGCGCCAGGCTCGGACGGCCCCTCTTCCCCCAGAGGTCCAGGTCGCCCCCCCGACCCAGGAACGTCCTCCCTTTAAACCCGTGGAGGCAGGCTCCTCTCCTCCCTCCGATTGCGGGGTCGCGGCCATTGTTTCGAACCGAATCATCCCGAGTCACGTGATGGACCTGATGCTCGATCGGATGGCCAACCGGGGGATGGATGGCGTGGGGATCTGGAAGGGAGGATGTTATCCCCATCATCTCGATCACTATGCCCTCCATGTCCTGGTCAAAGGCACCCCTCAAGACGAAATCGAAGTCCGTCTCCTCTCCCAAAACCCTGGTCTCAGCTTAGGAAAGATCCGGCAGAGGGCAAGGGAAGAGGTCCTCGCCAGACGCCAGCGGATCATCGAAGAGATCTGCCGGAGATATTTCGGGGACCTCGAGGGGGTGGATCCCGACGGCGACTTGGGGAAATGCCGTATCCCGTACCGGCTCGACCCTGAGGGCAAGGAGCAGGACTTCCGATCTTTCGGGGAGAGGGATCCGGGGGATCTCTACCGCTTCTTCGTTCGGGTCCGCCGCCAAGCCCTCTTTCGGTTCATCGAAGAGGAGCTCCTCCGGGATGAGATCTGGCCTCCCCTGAAGTTGCGGTACGCCCATCTGACCCTTGAAAATTACCATGAGAACGAGGCCTTCCTCCGAGAGGCTGAAGACGAATATATCTATCGTCTGGCCCGGAGGATCACGAGGGAGAACTACGTCGAAGCGCCCACCAAAAGGCGGCCATCCTCTCCTGCGGAAAGAACTCGGGTTGCTGGAAGAGCGATGGCCGCTATATCCCCTGGCAGCTTCCCGATGCCCCGGTCAACATCATCCACCGCAGGCTGGCCACGGGGTCCGTCGTCGATCAGCTGAACTCCCATCCCTTCTCAGAACTCCACACCGCCCTGACCCATAACGGCGAGACGACCAATTATCGAACGATGCTCAATCGCGTCACCCAATTCAATCTCACCCCCCTTGCCCAGACCGATACGGCGGTCGCCTCCCTGAAACTCCACCTGCTCAGCCAGTACTTTCAATATCCCTTCGATGCCCTCGTGGAATCCTTCTCCCCGACCACGGGCTGGACATTGACCCAGTTGCCTCCGGAGGCGAAAGAACGCTTCGAACGGATCCAAGAGGTCGAACTTGAAAGTGCCCCCGATGGCCCTTACCAGTACCTCTGCGGCCGGATCGATCCCTACCGGAGGGTGATCGAGCGCCTCGACATCATCGACCCCTCCCTCTTGCGGCCCAACGTGGCGATGCTCTACGATGACGGAGAGAATTTCGTGAGCATCATCTGTTCCGAAAAGCAGGGATGCGATGCGGGGATGGAGGAACTCCATCGGTTGGGCTTGACCAAAAGTCCCCTGGCCCCCCTGATTTTCACGGTCAACCCTGGGATGTTGAGCAGGGTCTTTTATGACGAGGCCGGCCGGATCACGGGGCACGAGGTCCTCGACAAATTCGGCCGCCGCATCGAGATCCCGAGAGGGACCTTTCCCTCGGTTCAAATCCAAACCCTTCGACCGCCGGAGACAACCACATTCGATGGCCCTTCCCATCCTCCCGCCTTTTCCCGAAAAGAGGACTATGGAATCTGGGTCCGGGATCAAATCAAAGGTTGGAGTTTTCAGGAGTTCGAGGCCGCTCTGGATCGAATCACACAAAAGCTTCCTCCCCTTTCGGCCTTCGAAGAGCTGACCGCTCTCTATGACCGATTGCCGGGGATGGAGATCGGTGAAAAAGACCGGGCAGCCCTCCTCCACAGGGCTCGAGAAAGGATCTATCAATTCCTCGACCGGTTGAACGGGGAGGAAGGGATGATCAAAGTCGGCCTTGAAACGGCGGGGAAATTAAAAAAACCCGGGAAGAGAGAGGAGGTCCTGGTAGTCGATGCCAGGGGATTCCTCCCGGAAGGCACCGACCCCCTCAGAGTCCTCGGCCCCTTCCTCGACCATGCCCACCGGATGGGATGGCGGAGGTTCGTCGTCTACCGGGCCGAGGGTCAGAGAGGGATCGGGATGGGTATCGGTTCAAAGGATACCTCCGATACGGTCATCGACATCTTCGGAAGCCCGGGCGAATATTGTGGGGCCTTCAATATGGGTGCCCTCCTCCGAATCCACGGCCACGCCCAGAACTTTACGGGGATGGTGATGCATTCGGGGACCCTCACCGTTCATGGCGATGCGGGAAAGGTGACCGGATATGCCGCCAAAGGCGGGACCTTCAACATCCTCGGAAATGTCGTCGATCGGGGCTGGGTCTGCGCGGTAAGCGACCCGAGGGGGCCCGGGCTGGAGGTCAACATTGTGGGCACCGGCCATGAACACCTCTGCCAGGCCCTCATGGGAGGGTCGGTCCTCATGCTCGGTCTGTGCCGGGGATACGATGGGCTCCTTCGAAGGCTCGAGACCCCCTACAGAGGGGCGAAAATCCTTGCCGGCGCCTCCGCGGGGGAGGTGATCTTCTACGACCCCGAAGGAAAGATCCAAGAGGCCCAGCACCGAGGCTGTCTCACCCGACCCCTCGATCCCCAGAAATGGTCCGAGATCGAGCGCCGCCTCTTAAAATTGGAGGAAATCTTTGCCCTCGGGATCAAGGGAAAGAACGGGCAACTCACCCTCCAGGTCGAGGGAAGATCGGAGCCGCTCGGACCCGAGGCCTTCAAGTGGATCCTCCCCAAAGGGGAATTGGAAGGATATCATTAAAAAATCCCGAGGGCCCCTTTCCCCTCATTTTTCTGTTGAAAATTGGTCGAAAGATTGGTAGGATGAGGAAAAATGATGGAGGAGGTGGGGCCAATGGCAGTGCGGATCATCATCGATCGGAAGGTGAAGAAGGGCAAGGAAGCGGAATTTGCCAAATTGCTTCGAGACCTGAGAACCAAGGCGGTCTCTTCGAAGGGCTACATCTCAGGCGAGACGCTTCGTTCGCTGGAGGACCATCAAAATTACATCGTGATCACCACTTGGCAGAGCATCGATGATTGGAAGGCCTGGGAGAAGGACCGGGAGCGGAAGAAGATCCAGGCCAAAATCGAAAAGCTTCTCTCCAAACCCTCCAAGACCAAGGTCTATGTCTATGCCTGAGATGAAAGGGTCTTGACATCTCTCGCCGGACGGGTTAATTAAGGAGAAAATTTTTGTAGGGTTATGGCCAAACGTGTAGAAGCGGATAAACCGACCCTCGACCCCTGAATAGGGATCGGGGGTCTTTTTTTATGGGATGAAGGATGAAATCGGTTCAGAAAGCCCTACTGGCCCTCGAGGATGGAACCGTCTTTGAAGGGAGGTCCTTCGGATTTCCCGGAGAGAAGGCGGGCGAACTCGTCTTCAACACGAGCATGACCGGCTATCAGGAGATCCTGACCGATCCCTCTTACGCCGGACAGATCGTCATCATGACCTATCCTCTCATCGGCAATTACGGAATCAATGAGAAGGATGTCGAATCGAAGGGCCCAAAGGTGGAGGGGTTCATCATCAAGGAGAACAGCGCCCTCTTCAGCAACTGGCGGGCCGAGCGCTCCCTGACCGATTATCTCATCAGCCATCGGATCATGGGCGTGGAAGGGATGGACACTCGGGCCCTCACCAAACATATTCGGGAGCGAGGGGCGATGAAGGCCATCCTCTCCACCGAGGATCTCGACGCCTCCCGCCTGATCGAGAAGGCGAAGGCCTCGCCCGGTCTGATCGGAAGGGATCTGGTCCGGGGGGTCACCTGCGAACGTCCCTATGTATGGACGGAATCGAACGACACCCAATTTTTGCGGCCTTCCGTGAAGGCCCGCTTTCGACCGAAGGTGGTGGTGATCGACTATGGCGTCAAGTTCAACATCCTCCGTTCCCTCAGGGACTGGGGATGTGAGGTGACGGTCGTTCCGGCCTCTTCGAGCGCGGAAACGGTTCTCTCTTACGGTCCCGACGGCATCCTCCTTTCCAATGGGCCCGGAGACCCGGAGGGAATCCCCTATGCCATCGAAACGGTCAAACAGCTGATCGGGAAGAAACCGATCTTCGGGATCTGCTTGGGTCACCAACTCCTCGGGTTGGCCTTAGGAGGAAGGACCTTCAAACTGAAGTTCGGCCACCGGGGGGCCAACCAGCCCGTGAAGAACCTCCACACCGGCAAGGTCCACATCACCTCCCAGAACCATGGATTTGCAGTGGATCCCGATTCCCTCAACCCGAAAGAGGTGGAACTGACCGAGATCAACCTCAATGACCGAACCCTGGAGGGCCTCCGACACAAGCGGTTTCCGATCTTCTCGGTTCAGTATCATCCTGAGGCCTCTCCAGGCCCCCAGGATACCCTGGACCTCTTCGGCGAGTTTGTGAAGATGATGGAAAAGGACAAGGGATAGCTGAAAATAGAGACCGACCTTTCGGAGAAGCACCGTAACGAGGTATGCCCAAACGAACCGACATTAAGAAGATCCTCATCATCGGCTCTGGCCCGATCGTCATCGGCCAGGCCTGCGAATTCGATTACTCCGGCACTCAGGCCTGCAAGGCCCTGAAAGAGGAAGGCTACGAGGTGGTGCTCGTCAATTCGAATCCCGCCACCATCATGACCGATCCCGAGATGGCCGACCGGATTTACATCGAGCCGATCACCCCGGAGGTCGTCGAGAAGATCATCGAACGGGAGCGACCCGATGCCCTGCTTCCGACTTTGGGAGGACAGACCGGCCTCAACGTCTCCGTCTCCCTCTATGAGGCAGGGGTGCTCGAAAAATACGGCGTCGAGATGATCGGAGCGAAGTATGAGGCCATCAAGAAGGGAGAGGACCGAAAACTCTTTAAAGAGGCGATGAAGAGGATCGGCCTCGATTTGCCTCGAAGCGGGCTGGCCTACTCCTTGGCAGAGGCCCTGGAGGTCGCCAAGGAGATCGGATTCCCCTTGATCATCCGGCCCAGCTTCACCCTGGGAGGCACCGGGGGCGGGGTGGCTTACAACATCCAGGAGTTCGAGGAGATGGCCGCCCGGGGCCTCGAATGGTCGATGATCAACGAGATCCTGATCGAGGAATCGGTCCTGGGATGGAAGGAGTTCGAGCTGGAGGTGATGAGGGACTTAAAGGACAACGTCGTCATCATCTGCACCATCGAGAACTTCGACCCGATGGGGATCCACACAGGCGATAGCATCACGGTTGCCCCGGCCCAGACGCTCTCGGACAAGGAGTACCAGAGGATGCGAAATGCGGCCATCCAGGTGATCCGGGAGATCGGCGTGGAGACAGGAGGCTCCAACATCCAATTTGCCGTCCATCCGAAGACGGGCCGGATGGTCGTCATCGAAATGAACCCCCGCGTCTCCCGTTCTTCGGCCCTGGCCTCGAAGGCGACCGGATTTCCCATCGCCAAGATCGCGGCCAAGCTGGCGATCGGGTATACCCTGGATGAAATTCCCAACGACATCACGAAGAAGACGCCCGCCTCCTTCGAGCCCACCATCGACTATTGCGTCGTCAAAATTCCCCGTTTCACCTTCGAAAAGTTCCCCGATGCCGATCCCACCCTGACGGTCTCGATGAAATCGGTGGGAGAGGTCATGGCCATCGGTCGGACCTTCAAAGAGGCCCTCCAGAAGGCGATCCGATCCCTCGAGATCGGCCGTTACGGCCTGGGGGCGGATGGGAGAGACAAGATCCTCTGGGACGGCTCCTCCAGGGAGTGGGACCGAGGCCAGATGCTCGATCAGGTGAGAAAGAAACTCCTCACCCCGAATGCGGAAAGGCTCTTCTACCTCCGCTATGCCTTCCTCCTCGGGATGAAGATGGAGGAAATCTACGAGCTGACTCACATCGATCCCTGGTTCCTCTCCAACATTCGCCAGCTCGTCGAGCTCGAAGGAGAGCTTCGCGCCTACGGGGCGGCCTTGAGAGATCTCACCCCCTCCCAGAGACTCCAGTCCCCTGCCTCCCTCCCCCTGCCCGATTCTCTTCTCAGACGGGCCAAGGAATGGGGATTCTCCGATGTCCAGCTCGGGTACCTCCTGGGCCTCGATCAAGAGACGATCCGTCAAATCCGAAAGGAGAGGCAGATCCTTCCTGTCTATAAACTGGTCGATACCTGTGGGGCAGAATTCGAGGCCTTCACCCCCTATTACTACTCCACCTATGAAAGGGAGAACGAGGCCACCCCATCCTCGGGAAGGAAGAAGATCATGATCCTGGGCGGGGGGCCAAACCGGATCGGCCAGGGCGTGGAGTTCGACTACTGCTGTGTCCACGCGGCCTATGCCTTGAAGGAGCTCGGATACGAGACGATCATGGTCAACTCCAACCCGGAGACCGTCTCGACCGATTACGACACGTCGGACAAGCTCTATTTTGAACCCCTCACCCTCGAGGACGTCCTCCACATCGTCGAGATGGAGAAACCCGACGGGATCATCGTGCAGTTTGGGGGTCAGACCCCCCTCAACCTTGCGGTCCCCCTCGAAAAGGCGGGGGCCAAGATCATCGGCACGACCCCTGACAATATCGACCGGGCCGAAGACCGAAAGCGGTTTCAGGAACTCCTCCGGAAACTCCGTCTCGTCCAGCCCCCCAACGGGACCGCCACCTCATTTGAGGAGGCGAAGCGGGTGGCCAAAGAGATCGGTTATCCGGTCATCGTCAGGCCCTCTTATGTCCTGGGTGGAAGGGCGATGGAGATCGTTTACGATGAGCTCTCCCTGGAGCAATTCGTCCAGAAAGCCGTGGAGGCCTCCTCCGAACATCCCCTCTTGATCGACAAGTTTCTCGAGGACGCCATCGAGATCGATGTCGATGCCATCTCGGATGGGGCCACCTGCCTCATCGCCGGGATCATGGAGCATATCGAGGCCGCCGGGATCCATTCCGGGGACAGCGCCTGCGTCACCCCCCCTTACTCCTTGAGCGATGAATTGATCGACCAGTTGAAACAGAACACCTATGCCCTGGCCCGGGAGCTGCAGGTCGTGGGCCTGATGAACATCCAGTATGCCATCAAAAACGACGTGGTCTATGTCCTCGAAGTCAATCCGAGGGCCTCGAGGACCATCCCCTTCATCAGCAAGGCCACGGGGGTCCCTTGGGCCAAGGTGGCCGCCAAGGTGATGGTCGGAAAGACCCTTCAGGAACTCGGCATCCTGAAAGAGGTCGATCTCCCCCACATCGCGGTCAAGGAATCGGTCTTCCCCTTCAAACGTTTCTACGGGGTGGACACGATCCTCGGCCCGGAGATGAAATCGACCGGTGAGGTGATGGGGATCGATACCGACTTCGGCGTGGCCTTTGCCAAATCCCAGATCTCTGCAGGCACGCTCATCCCCCTGAAGGGAAGGGTCTTCATCAGCGTCATGAACAAAGATAAACGGGCCATCGTCTTCATCGCCAAGAAGCTGGCCGATCTGGGGTTCGACATCGTGGCGACCCGGGGGACGGCCAAGGTCCTGACGAGCAACGGCATCCCGGTCCAGACCGTTTTCAAAGTAGGGGAGGGGAGGCCCGATGTCGTCGACCGGATGAAAAACGGGGAGATCCACCTCGTCATCAACACCCCGAGCGGAAAGAAACCCAAAGCGGATGAGGTGGCGATCCGGAGCCAAGCGGTGGCCCACAGCATCCCCATCATCACCACCCTCTCCGGCGCCGAAGCAGTGGTCAATGGGATCGAATCCCTTCTCAAAAAGGGCCTTTCGGTCCGTTCGATCCAGGAATATCATGCCGACCTCCGTCAAACCTCCTTTAAGTAACCTCCCCATGTTCGCCACTCTGCTCCTCTTGTCCCTCTTCTTCCCTTGGAGGGTCCTCGCTCAGGAGGTGATCCTTTTTGAGGCCGCAGGCATCCACATGGAATCCGCTGGGGGATGGGTGGCGATCGAGAAGGGATTCTTTGGGAGGGTGAAGGTCCTTCCGGGGGGCTCGGGCACCTCACCGGTTCAAAAGGTCGCTGACTCCGTGAGGGCCGGCCAAATCGCCTTCGGACTGGACCTCCCCGAAAATATCCTCCGGGCAAGGGAGAGGGAGGGGATCGATCTGGTGGCGGTGAGCGTCGACTTTCAGATAAGCCCGATGAGGATCATCAGCTGGCATCCGGTCAAATCGAAGAGGGACCTTAAAGGCGACATCGCCATCTGGCCCGGGTACGAGGCCAAGGCGAAATGTGCCGTGGGAAAGGGCTGGGAGAAGCAGTTGAGGATTCAGAATCAGGGCGGGGACCTAAAACCCTGGCTCCAGGGGACCTGGCCCATGGCCTCGGCCATGACCTATCATGAACTGATCACGGCCCAGCGCGAGGTGAAGAAGATGGGGAAAAAATTCTACACCATCGATTACCCGTCCCTGGGCATAGACTGGGCGGAGAACGTCCTCTTCACCACCGGGGAGATCGTCAGGACATATCCTGAGATCGTCCAGTCTCTCGTAACGGGAAGATACAGGGGATTTCAATGGGCCTTCGATCACCCCCGGGAGACCTTCGAGATCTTGAAAAGGCTCGACGAGAGGGTCGAATTTGTCCGCGAAATGGATGCACTGGCCCCTCTCAAGGCCCTCATGGTCACCGTCGATACCAAACGACAGGGGTTCGGATACCTCCATCCAAAGAAATGGGAGAATATCGCCAGAGATATGTTCCGGGCAGGGCTCATCGACCGGATGCCCGATGTGAAAAAAGCCTATACCGAACGCTTTCCGAGTGGCGTCATGCCGAGGTAACCCCCGGCCTTCAGGGTTGGATCCTCCTCTCACTCCTCTCCCCCTCTCCCATCGATAGAATGCGATAGGTCCCATTTCCAGCAGCCCCTTGCCATGACCGCCGGTATTGATTTGGAGGTTGGAATTTGGTTAATGGTTATTCCATCTTCCCTCAGCCCAGCGGGAGACCGCTTCGGAGGCCTTGGAGGATTTTATGGCAGAGCGAATCTTTCTTGAAGATATCGGGAAACCCTACGCCACCACTCCGGTGGGCCATGCCCGGGTATGGGAGGTCCGGGATCTCTTCAACGATCCCACCCTGCCCCGTTTGATCTATGTGGTGGAGAGCCGGATCGGCGAGACCTTTCTTTTGGGAAGGGGCCTCAGCGGCAGGCCCAAGTTCAACTTGATCCGATACATCGCTAACACGATGGTCGAACTCTTCATCGAAACGTTGAAGACAAAGGATTGTTACCAATACCTCATCCTAAGAGGGGCCTATCCCTTCGACCTCCAGCACGCCTTTGCCAATGTCCCGACCTACCATCACCTCCTCCTGCCCACCGGGTTCACGAAGCTCCAGAGGGTCCTCAACCGCGACCGGACGGACTGGGAGGTCCAGACCTTGGGCTTCATCGGAGAGTATGGAGGAGAGACCTGGCTGATCCCGGATACCGTCATCGCCTCCGGGTCCACGATCGCCGCCTTCCTTCGAAGCGGGTTCGACCACCATCGTCCCAGGGAGGTCTTTCTCTTTACCGCCTGCGGAAGCCTCCAGGGGTTACAACGGATCTATCAAGAGTGTCTGAAAAAAGGGGTCGACCTCGTCCCCATCTACTCCCAGTGCCTCTTCGAGGTCTCAAAGGAAGGGAACTTCCCCGATCTCCCCCTCACCGACCTTCCGGTGACCAATCCCGGGACCATCACCACGAAAAACTTTTATGAAAAGGCCTATCGACGCTATCAGGGGAGGCGGATGTGTTGTGTGGGGGATGTGGGAGAAAGTCTTGACCACCCCCTTCAGTACACCCTCCACACCTTATGGGAGATGCAGAGGCTGGGGATGGATCCCGCTAAGGAGGATTGGAGCCTCTGGTCGGTCAGGGTTCGCGAAGAGGGTTTCAGAGAGAAGGTTGAAGCCTTTAAGCCAGACCTGGTGGACTACTTCAAGGATCTGTGGACTTAGGGGTCAGTGTCTCTTCCTCCTCGGCCTCCGGAAGAACCAGACCCCGAAGGCGCAGAGGATCGCGATCCCTAAAAATCCTGTTAAGAGGTATGGCCAAGGAGGGAGCAAACGCTTCTCAACGTCCGAAGCCGCATAGAGGCCGATCTCTTTGAGGGTCCTTCCTTCTTTCTGGACTAATAGTTTCCCGAGGACCTGCCCCTTCTGGATAGGAGCCGAAACAAACTCCGGCAACTGAGGAAGGACCGCCGCGAGGCTCTCCTTTCCCTTGGGAACCGTCACCCAGGCACTCTCCGAGGCGAGCAGGCCAAGTTGATCCACCTTTCCCCTTTTCACCCTGATCGGCCCGAAGGGAGCGTCCTTCTTCACCACCTCTATCGTTGAAAAATTCCTAAATCCATACTCGAGCAATTTTTGGGCCTCCGGCGCCCGTTTCTTCACCTTATCGCACCCCATCACCACCGCGATCATCCTCTGGCCATCTCGCTTCGCCGTGGCTACGAGATGGTACCCCGATTCCCGGATGTATCCGGTCTTGAGGCCATCCACCCCGATGTTCTTGTAGAGGAGGAGATTCCGGTTGCCCTGGCGAATCCCGTTGTATTCGAACTCTGTCGTGGAATGGACGGCAAGGGCCTCGGGGTGATCTTCAATATACCGCTTGGCCAGGATGGCCATATCCATGGCCGTCACGTACTGCCCCTCCGCAGGCAGGCCATGGGAGTTTTTAAACTGCGAATCCTGCATGCCGATGGCCTTCGCCTTCTCGTTCATCTTCGCCACGAAGGCCTCTTCCGAGCCGGCCAGATGTTCGGCCAGGGCAATGCAGGCGTCGTTTCCGGAGGCGATGGCCGCTCCCTTGATCAGATCCTCGATCTTCACCCGCTCGCCCACCTTGATGTACATGGCGGAGCCATCGGTCTTGTAGGCCGCTCTCCAGGCCTTCTCACTGACCGTCACCACATCGTCCATCTTCAGCTGTCCGGCCTTGAGGGCATCGAAGACGAGGTAGAGGGTGAGGACCTTAACGAAGCTGGCAGGGGGGATCCTCTGGTGCGGATTCTGGGCGAAGAGGACCTCGCCGGTCAACCCGTCCATCAGGAGGGCCGATTGGGCATCGCATTGGAGCCCTTCCTGG
Source organism: Thermodesulfobacteriota bacterium (assembly GCA_026415035.1). NCBI lineage: Bacteria > Pseudomonadati > Thermodesulfobacteriota > Thermodesulfobacteriota bacterium. Next base: position 69,906 of record JAOAHX010000003.1, read on the forward strand.
CTTGTGGGAGCGGTGGGCTTTGGGGAGGGATCGGTCCGCTCCTGAATCGAACGGCCCTGGGTGGCCTTCCCTCGGCCTTTTGGGGAGGTCTTGGCCGAGACCTCGACCATGGGCAGCAGAACCAATCCCAAAATCAAAGGAAGGGCCACGATGAAATTTCTTTTATCTCTCAAGAGGGTCATCCGTTCCTCCAAAAAAATTTTTTCTGTTTTCATAACCGATTCACCCCTCTTTTTCAATTTGGCATTGAAAAGGGCCGCGTTCTCGATTAAGATGGGCAGGGAGAATGAGACAGGCTCCATCCCTTCTGCGGGAGTTCGAAAGAATCGCCACCCTCGGCGTCCCCGAGCGGGTTTCCCTTTCGCCCGAGCAGGCCGTTCCGATCGGTTATTTCTGTCCCTACGTACCCGAAGAACTCCTCCATGCCGCAGGGGCCCTTCCCTATCGGCTCCTCGGAGACACGATCAACCCGACCCATGCTTCAACCCATCTCCCCCCCAACTGCTGCCATCTCGTAAAGTCCTCCCTCGAAAGGCTGCTCACGGGTGAGCTCGACTTTCTGAAGGGGGTTATCTTTTCTCATACCTGCGATACGATGCAGGGGCTTTCCGACATCTGGGCCTTTCAGAAGCGCCTTCCCCTCCACTTCGACTTCCTGATGCCCTCCAACCTCGCCTCCGAACGGGCCCGTCCCTATCTGAGGGCAGAGATCGAGAGGCTGAAAGCCTTTCTCGAAAAGCATCTCCAGCCCATCCCAGAGGATCGTCTCGGGGAGTCCATCCACCTCTTCAACCAGATCCGGGAGAAGATCCGAACCCTCTACCGGCTCCGAAGGAGAGCGCCTCGATCTCTTACCGGGGTTGCTCTGGCCCACATCCTTCGGGCAGGTTTCGTGATGGATCGATCGCTCTATCTGGAACGGCTGACCGAACTGCTCCGGGACTTGAATGATATGGAGGAAGCGAGGTGGGATGCCGTTCCGATCTATCTTACGGGAAATATGGTCCACCCGCCGGGCCTTATCGCCACGATCGAGGAGGCGGGGGCCTTGGTCGTCCACGACCGTCTCTGCAGCGGTGCAAGGTTCCTTCATCTGGTGACCCGAGAAGATCTCGACCCCCTCAATGCCCTCGCCGAGAGATACTTCTCCTCCTTCCTCTGCCCGACCAAACATTCGGGTCCGGAGGCCCATGTTGAGACCTTGACCAAAGAAGTGGAGGAGACCGGGGCCAGAGGCGTGGTCTTTCTCCTGTATAAATACTGCGAGCCCCATTTTTTCGACTATCCCGATCTCAGAAAGGCCCTGGAGGCGAAAGGGATTCCTACTCTCCTTCTCGAGGTAGATGATCCGACCACCTCCCATGGACAGATGAAGACCCGGGTCCAGGCCTTCGTGGAGATGCTCTCCTCGCTTTGAAGGAGAGGGGCTTGGGCCAAGACCCGTCATCTTTTGGAAGGAAGGACGAGAAAGGAGGGAAAAGACCGTGACCGAACCTCTCGAGAAGCGGACCGAGGTCCAAGAGGTCCTTTCAGCGGCAGAAGAGCGTTTCGAAAGGGGGCGCAAGACGATCGGGTTGTTCCTGGGCCCCCTCGCCGGATTGGTGATCTACCTTCTCCCCATGCCGAATCTGACCCCCGCCGCCCATCTCCTCTCAGCGATTCTCACCTGGATCGTCATCTGGTGGATCTGCGAACCCGTCCCGATTCCGGTCAGCGCCCTCTTGGGCACCTCCCTCTGTGTGGTCACAGGGGTGGCCAATGCAAAAGTGGCCTTTGCTCCCTTTGCCGATCCCATCATCTTTCTCTTCCTGGGTAGCTTTTTATTGGCGGAGGCCATGGCCCATCATGGTCTGGATAAACGCTTCGCCTATGCGATCATGTCGTTCAAATTCGTGGGAAACAGCACGGCCCGCATCCTTTTGGCCTATGGGTTCATCTGCACCTTCCTCTCCATGTGGATCAGCAATACCGCGACCACGGCGATGATGTTCCCCATCGGCCTCGGCATCGTCTCCGCCATGGGAGGCATCCTCTCCGAACAGACGGGAAAGGAGATCGCGCCGACGAGGCTCCGGTTCGGAACCGCCATGATGCTGATGGCCGCCTACGCCGCCTCCACGGGAGGGATCGGCACGCCCGTAGGCTCGCCGCCCAACTTGATCGGGATCGCCATGATCGAAAACTACTGCAAAGTGAGGATCCCTTTCTTCCAGTGGATGCTGATCTGCGTCCCCCTCCTGATCCTCCTGTTCGGCCTCCTCTTCTTCCTTCTCTATTTCTTGCACAAGCCGGAGCTGGCGACCCTCCGAGGGGGTCAGGAATATGTCCAACGGGAGAGGAAAAGATTGGGCCCTTGGACCCGTGGAGAGAAGAACACCCTTCTCGCCTTCTGCCTCACGGTCGCCCTGTGGATCGCCCCTGGTATTTTGGCCCTCCTTTACGGAAGCGAGGCGACGATCTCGAAAGAATACGCCAAGTACTTGCCGGAAGGCGTGGCCGCCCTGATCGGGGCAGGCCTCCTCTTTTTGCTTCCGGTGAATTGGAGGGAGAGGCGATTCACCCTTACTTGGAAGGAGGCCGTGAAAATCGACTGGGGCACCTTACTTCTGTTCGGCGGTGGCATCACCCTGGGCAATCTCATGTTCAGCACCAAACTGGCCGAGGTGATCGGCAAGGGACTGCTCGAGCTCAGCGGCGCCACATCTCTCTGGGGCATCACCTTTGGCGCCATCCTCATCGCGATCCTGGTGAGCGAAACCTCCTCGAATACGGCCTCCGCCAACATGGTGGTGCCGGTCATGATCGCCCTGGCCATGGCCGCGAAGGTCAATCCCATCCCTCCGGCGATCGGGGCCACCTTGGGAGCCAGTTGGGGATTCATGTTGCCCGTCTCCACCCCGCCGAACGCGATCGTCTATGGTTCGGGCATGGTCCCCATCACGAAGATGATCCGGGCAGGGGTGTTTTACGACGTTTTGGGAAGCCTCGTCATCTGGATCGGTCTGAGGATCATCCTTCCGATCCTCGGTCTGGCCTAAACCATAGAGAAGGATGGAGAGGATTGGGAAACGGACGAAAGGGTGCCGGGAAAAAGATGGGAGATGTCCGGCGATGATCAAAAGGAGGGCTCGAAATGAAGCCATTTTTGTCCTCGATGATGGTCGTATGTGTCCTTTCTCTCATTTCGTTTCCGGTCAGCGGAGCCCAGGTCCGATCCGGCACGCCGAAGGAGGTGATCCTCCTCGATCAGGACGAGATCTCCGACCTCAAACGTGAGGTGAAGGTCAAACCGGGTTGGCCTAAGGAATTGACGATAGGTTCGGCTCCGGTGGGTGGGACCTACTATATGTGGGGCGGTGGATTCGCAAAATTACTGGAGGAGAAGGTAGGCGTCCCGGGTTATATGGTCATCACGGGCGGACCCCTCCCCAACACCCGGTTGGTGGACGGGAAAAGATTGGATCTCGGAATGGTCACGTCGAGTCCGCTGTGGGAAGGATGGCACGGAGAGGGCTGGGCCAAGGGGAAAAAATATCGGAACATAAGGATCATCTTTCCCATGTATGCCTCTTATTTCCAAATCTACGTCAAGAAGACCTCGGGCATCAAAAGCCTCTACGACCTCAACGGAAAGAATATCGGGGTGGGCCCCTCCGGTGGCACGGCCGCCACCTACTGGCCTAAACTCCTTGAAATGGCAGGCATAAAAACAGCCAGAATGGTGAGAGGGGACTCAGCGAGGCTCAACCAACAATTCAAGGAAGGGGCCCTCGATGCCAATGCCCAGGCCGTCGGACTTCCCTGGATGCTCGTCCAAGAGATGGAAACGACCCAAGAGATCCACCTCCTTTCGATCCCCAGGGCGGAAGCAGAGAAGTTCATTCAAAAATACCCCCATTTCGCCTTAGGGACCATTCCCAAAGGATATTATAAGTGCAATGCCGAGAATGAGGTGGAGACGATCACGGTCTGGAACTTTATGATCGTCCACAAAGACGCGCCGGAGGACCTGGTCTATGAGGTGGTGAAACGGACTTTCGAAAATGTGGACCTGTTGATCTCGGCCCACCCTGCGGCCAAGGAGACGAGGCCGGAGCATATCGTCCACAGCCCCGTTCCCCTCCACCCAGGGGCGGCCAGATATTACAAGGAGAAGAATATTCCGATCCCGCAACGGATCCTGGTGTATTGAGATGGCCCCTTTTGCCACCTCTTCGAATCTTTTTTGGGGAAGGCGCGGAGGCCGGGAACAGGATATTGGATAGGCCTTAGACTTGCGAAGAATGACCCTTAAGATGGGCCAAAATAGATTCCAGGACAACCCCTACCGAAAGCTCCGCTCCACGGGCGCTTATCGTCGTCTGATGATGGCTTACTATTTTATGGTGAAGCACCCTGCCTGGTTCGGCAAGAAGGTGGCCTGGATCACGAGCGGCGCCCCTGTCGAGCCCCTCTATGCCATGGGCATCCTGCCCTTTTATCCGGAAAACTATGGGGCCATGTGCGGCGCCTCGAGAATGTCTCCTTCACTCTGCGAGGCGGCCGAGCAGCAAGGATACTCCCCTGACCTCTGTTCCTATGCCCTCACCGATATCGGCTCCTCCCTGACGGGAAGGGGGCCNCTTGGGCGCCTTCCCAGGCCTGACTTTCTCATCTGTGCGAACAACATCTGCGGTACCGTGATCAAGTGGTACGAGATCCAGGCCCGTGCCCTCAAGGTCCCGCTCTTCCTTCTCGATACCCCTTTCATCCATGACGACCTCTCCCCCCACACCCTTCGGTATGTCGAGAAGCAGATGGAGGACTACGTCGCCTTTCTCGAAAATCGGATGAACCGGCCCTTCCCGGAAAGGCGGTTTCAGAGGGTCGTCTCCCGTTCTTTCGAAACGATCACCCTCTGGAGGGAGATCCTCGACCTTTCGCGGTTTCACCCTGCGCCCTTTGCCGCCTTCGATGCCTTCATCCACATGGCCCCGATCGTGACGCTTCGAGGAACCCGCTGGGCCCTTCGATATTACAAAAAGCTGAAGAGGGAACTGGAGGAGAGAGTTGAGACCAAGACAGGCGCCTTTGCCCGGGAGGAGATCCGCTTGGTCTGGGACAACATCCCCATCTGGTACGATATCCGGAATCTATCGAAAATTCTTTCATCCAACGGAGCCGTGCTCGTGGCAGATACCTATACCTCCGCCTGGGCGATGGAAGAGCCCAACCTGACCTATTCTCTCGAGGCCATGGCCCGGGCCTATGCGACCATCCACCTCAATCGAAGCCTCTCGTATAAAATTGAGAAGATGGCAAAACTGGTGGAAAAGTACGAAGCTCACGGGTTCATCATGCACTCCAACCGGAGCTGTAAGCCTTACTCTCTTGGACAATACGATATGAGGCGGGAGGTGACAAGGCTTACCGGAAGGCCGGGCTTGATCCTCGAGGCAGACCACACGGACTCCCGGGCCTACGCTTCCCAGGAGGTGGAGGAGCAGATCCTCATCTTCCTCGATATTCTCAAGGGAAAACGAGAGGCTCAAACAACAAACCGCATCACCTCTTCGACAGGCCTCCTCTCTTTCTGAGGGGATTCGTCCGGGTAGCCGACCGCGATCAGGCAGACGAGACCCATCTCGGAAGGAACCTGCAAGATCCGTTCGATCTCCTCCTTGGCCATGAGGGGGGAGGCCAGCCAGACCGCCCCCAACCCCATCTGGTGGAAGGCCAGAAGCATGAGGGTGGCCGCGGATGCGGCGCTCTGGATGGCCGTCGGCGCCGTCCTTCGAAAACCCATGATCCGCCGGGCCACCGGGTCATGGGCCTCCCTCTCAATCAAAACCTTATCCATGACGCTTCGGTACTCCCGGACGAAGAGGCCCACCACCGCAGGTGCGTCCCTGAAAAAGGAGGCATTTGCACGGTACCGTCTCACCTCCTCGTCCCACGATCGGGCCTCGGGCCAGGAGGCCACCGTATCGACAGCCGATTGCACCGCATCGGCCATGGCCCGGATGACCGCCCTATTCTTGACGATCACGAAATACCACCCCTGGTAATTGCCCCCGTTGGGAGCCCAGGTGGCCAGTTCCACGGCCTTTCTCAGAAGTTCATCCGGTACTTCTTCGGCTCTCCATCTCCTTACCGAACGCCTGGCCTTGAGGAGTCTTTCCAGGGATTCGAGGTTCATCGGAGCCTCCCTTTCTTCTTACGGGTTTTAGGGTCGGGCAGGGGGAAGGTCCTCGTATCCCGGTACGGTCAAACCGGGAAGGACCATCATCGTCGAGGTTCCGTGAGCGATCAGCTTCCCCTCCTCGTTTCTCACGAAGGCCTCGCCCAAGGCAAGGGTCTTCCCTATCTTGAGGCACAGGCCCTCTGCGAGGAGCCTTCCCTTCTGGGCCGGGGCCAGGTAGTTGACCTTGATCTCCACCGTGGTCAATCCATGGCCCTTCTCCACCTGGGGGAAGGTCGCCCAGAAGGTGGCCGCATCGACGAGGGAGGCGATGGCCCCTCCGTGGACGTTGCCAAAGGGTTGGAGATGTTTCTCGGCCAGCTCTACCTCCAGAAAGGACCTCCCCCACCTCAACTCCTTGACGGCCATCGAGAGGAGGGAAAAATAGGGAGACCGATTGACCACTTTTGCAACGGCCTCCTTATAGGCGGGATTCAATTGGTCATCGTTCATCGAAGACCTCCTGATCCAAAACGGCCTCCCACGCCATGACAGGCTCTCCCATCTCCTTTCTCCCCCTTTTAGGCCAATCCCATGGTTTAAAATCGCTGGGAGTAACGATGGGCCAGCGCAAAATATTTCTCCGCCCGATTTCGCACCCCTTCTCTCTCCCCCTCTGGGAGATGGGGATCGTCGAGACGAAAGCTTTCGACCTTGCCCCGGACATAGGCGCGGTAACATTTATAAAAGTCGAGAAGAGCGGCCAATCCCGTGTCTCCGGATCGCATCGTATAGGAACGGATCAGGTGGCCGCTCAGGTCCTCCCTCCCATGGTAGTCCAGGTCCATCGCCAGAAAGGCGAGGTCAGCGGCCACATCGGTATAGCGGAACCTCTCGTTAAATTCGATGCAGTCGATGATGGCGATCTCCGGCCCCCAGAAGATATGCTCGAGCCGAAGGTCTCCGTGGCAGTCTCGGATCCGTCCCTCGCGGATCCTCTGGTAAAAAAGTCCTTCTCGGGTCTGAAAAAATTGGTCGGTCTTCTCCTTGATCTCCGAATAGACCTCTTGGGTGATCGTGTGGCCGATATATCGCTCCGTCTGCTCGAAGTTTTCGTCCGTATCTTGTTTGACACGCTCCGGTCTGGCAAAGCTCTGGATCCGATCGTCGGTCGCCGCCTCCGAATAGAATCTCGCCAAGATCTCCGCCACGGCCTCCATCATGGGAGGGTGAAGCTCCCCTCGCTTCAGCCACCGATCCAACAAAAAATCCTCCGGGACCTGCCTCATCTTCACCGCAAACTCCACCGGATGGCCCTCTCCCTCCAAAGAGATCCGACCGTCTTTTTCGGTGATGGGCACGACCCCCAGGTAGAGGCTCGGGGCAAGCCGCCGATTCAGGACCACCTCTTGTCCGCAGTAATGCCTCCTCTTTTCAAGGGTGGTGAAATCGAGAAAACCGAAGTTGACCGGCTTCTTCACCTTGTAGGCAAACTCTCCTGTGAGAAAGACGAGGGAGATATGGGTTTCGACGAACCGGATCTCCCCTGGGGGTTCCGGGTAGGCAGCAGGATCCTGGAGGGCCTTTTTCAAAAGCGCGAGATCCATCTCATCTTTGATCGATCTTGGTGATGATCCAGTCCGGGGCCTCGTTCGATTCGGTATTGACCGTGAGATGGAGGAGCAAGAGGCCTCCGAGCCTCCTCTTCAGGGCCTCGAGGTCGATGGGCTCGAAGATGGCCTTGTTGTTGAGGTAGGCCTCCCGGGTCAGGGCATTGGACTCGTAATTCTCCTTGGTCCTTTTGAGGATCCTCTCGATCGACTTCTCCTCGGAGCAGACGCATTCCACGATCACAAAGGGCCGGCCAGCCTCCCGGGCGATCCCGGCTGCCTCCACCCTCAGATCCTGTTTGACAAAGGTGGCATCCAAGATGAGGCCCTCTCCTGAGGTCTTCAAAAATTCCCTTGCCCTTCGAAACATCTCCTCGTAAACCCTCATCCGTCGGCCGGGATCGGAGGCGATCCTGTTGTCGAAGATGTCCTCCCCCTTCAGGACCTCGAGCCGGATCATATCCGACCGGAGGATCTGAAATCCCTTCCTCCTCGAGATCTCTTCGGTCACCGGGCTCTTCCAGCTTCCCGGAAGCCCGACCGAGATGAGCACCGAATTGTTCGGCACCTCGGAATCGATCACCTCAACGAACGGCCTTTCCATCGCATGAACCTCCTTATGTCAGGGTGAAGACCCCCATCGATCCTCCCTGGGTAAGGGATCTGAATAGCGATGCCTCCCCTCCGATCAACCCCTCAAGACCTCTAACACTCTCTCGTGCAACACCCCGTTGCTCACCAGGACCCCGCGATTCCTCTCGAGACGGATCCCGAGGGAGAAGTCGAGGGGATTGCCGTGGAAGTCGGTCACCCTCCCTCCCGCCTCCTCGGCGATGATCGCCCCTGCCGCGTGGTCCCAGATCTTCTCCCTGTAGTCTGGTTCTGATGGCGAGGGGGCCCTGAGGTATAGGGTAGCCTCCCCCCTTGCCACCAGCCCGTATTTGGCCTGGCTGTCCATCTTAATCGGAGGTCGGGACATCCCTAACTGTTGGGCGATCCTCAAATGGGTCAGGTGGTCGGCATGATCTGGTTCAACGCTCTCAACCCATGTGCCATCCTCCGGGTTCGTCATTCGTGAGACCGAGATGGGCCTCCGTCTCCCGTTCCCCATATCGATCTGAAAGGCCCCGCCTCCTCGAAGGCCGAGAAAGAAGCACCCCCTCTCTTCACCTCCTCCTCCGATCTCCGTGGGGAGGTTGGGGCAGGCCATCAGGCCCAGTTGAACCTGCCCATTGACGATTAAGGCCAGGGCAATGGCGTACTGGGCCCCCCTCAAAAAGCCTTTCGTTCCGTCGATGGGATCGAGCGTCCAGAATCGCCCTGTAACCGAATGGGTTCCGAGATCGATCCAGGAGCAGACCTCTTCCGCCGAGGCCTTCGGGAAGAATGCCCTCACATGGTGCACCACCTGGCCGAGCGTCTGATGGTGATCGGGCCTTCTCAGCTCGGTCGAATCCTCTTCGGCCACGAATCCATCTTCGGGAAAGGCTGTCCGGATCGTCCGACAGATGATCGCCTGAGAGCCAAAGTCGGCGACGGTGACAGGCGTACGATCCTGTTTCTGTATCGCCCTCCCTCCGGCAAGATCCTTCCACACGTTCTGGCATAGCTTCGAGGCCATCCGCAGGGCTTGGAGGCCAACCGAGATCTCAGAGGAATCCTCGATCATCTCTTAGAATCTCCAAAGTGCATCTTCCGAACCCTAAAACCGACCTTTGTTCAGAGAGGAGACCTTTGAATCTTGCGGCCTCGATGATTGGACCTTGGGAATGAAAAAAGAGGAGGGGCTTTCACCTCTCCTCTTTTTTATTCGTTGGTGCCGAAGGGGGGATTTGAACCCCCACGGGGTTGGCCCACCACCCCCTCAAGATGGCGTGTCTACCAATTCCACCACTTCGGCATTGATTCCGAACCTATCCTTCACCCTATTTCTTCGGCTCAGGCGTTGGCGCCTGAGGTGGGAGTTGGCCCTTCTGTGGCTCCACCGGAGCCGTCTGGACCGGCCTCTCCTTGATGACCGTTGGGCTTCGCCTGGTCGAGGAGTAGGTCAGCAGAAGGGAGGTGATCATGAAGATCACCGCGGCCACGGTCGTCAGTTTGCTCAAAAAACCCATCGAGCCCGCGCTTCCGAAGAGGGTCTGGCTGGCGCCGCCGAAGGCCGCTCCGATCTCCGCTCCCTTTCCTGCTTGGAGCAGGACGATCAGGATGAGGGCGAAACAGACCAAAACATGCAAAATCACGATAATCGCCATAACCTAATGTCTTTTTGGGATCTCTAAGGGATCCCAAAAACGAAGCGCACAGCCTGACCTCGAGCTCGAAGGCTTCGGATTTTCGGTCTATTATATATCACATTTCTTTGAATCTGACAATCCTCGAAAAACTCTCTGCCTTCAGGCTCGCCCCGCCGACCAGGGCCCCGTCGATGTCGGCTTGGGCCATCAGGCCTTTAATATTCTCTGGGGTCACGCTCCCCCCATACTGGATCCTCACCGCCTCGGAAAGCCTTTTCGAGTAGAGTTTTTCCAACCTCTGGCGGATGAAACCGTGAACCTCCTCGGCCTGCTCGGGTGTGGCGGTCTTTCCCGTTCCGATGGCCCAGACCGGTTCATAGGCGATGACGATCTCTTCGACCACCTTCTCCTCTAACCCCTTTAATCCCCCCTCCAACTGTCTTCCCACGATCTGGAAGGTTGTCCCCTTTTCTCTCTCCTCGAGGGTCTCTCCGAGACAGAAGATCGGCTTCAATCCATTTTGGAAGGCCGCTTTGATCCTCCGGTTGACGGTCTCGTCCGTCTCACCGAAGTACTGCCTCCTCTCCGAATGGCCGAGGATCACATACTGGCAACCGACCTCTTTCAACATCACCGGTGAGATCTCTCCAGTAAAGGCCCCTTTTTCTTCCCAGAAGAGATTCTGGCCGGCCAGGTGGATCGCAGAACCTTTCAATTCCTGGGCCACGGGGAAGAGGGCGGTGTAGGGGGGGGCGATGGCCACCTCGACCCCCTCCACGCCTTTTAGGGCGACCTTCAACTCCCGGACCAGTTCGAGGGCCTCCCCGACCGTCTTGTTCATCTTCCAGTTGCCCGCGATGAAGGGAAGTCGTCCCATCGTCTCTCCCCGGTTTTAACGTCTCAAGGCCTCGAGGCCTGGAAGTTTCTTCCCCTCGATAAATTCGAGGGAGGCCCCTCCTCCCGTTGAAATGTGCCCGATCCGATCGCTAACGCCTGCCTGGTTGACCGCGGCCACCGAATCCCCTCCGCCCACGATGCTGAAGGCCCCGGAATCGGCCACAGCCTTTGCAATAGCAAACGTTCCGTTCCGAAAGGGCTCCAACTCGAAGACGCCCATCGGTCCGTTCCAGAAGATCGTCTTGGCCTGCCGGATCTCTTCCGTAAATCTCCGAACCGTCTCCGGCCCGATATCGAGGCAGAGCCAGTCCTGAGGGATCCGGTCGTTGGTCACGATCTCCCATCGGGTTTGGGCCTCCATCCTTTCGGCGGCCACATGATCGGAAGGGAGAAGGAACCTGATCTTCCCCTCGGCTTTCTGAAGGAGGTCGAGGGAAAGAGCGATCTGATCCGCTTCGACGAGAGACCTTCCGACCTCCACACCCTTCGCCTTGAGAAAGGTGTAGGCCATGCCTCCTCCGATGAGAAGGGCATCGACCCGATTTAAGAGGTTCTGGATGACCCCGATCTTATCGGAGACCTTGGCCCCGCCTAAAAGGGCGACATAAGGCCTCTGGGGATTCACCAGCGCCCTCTCGAGGCCTTCGATCTCTTTCATCATCAGAAACCCAGCAGCCACGGTCTCGACATGTCGGGTCATCCCTTCGGTCGAGGCATGGGCTCGGTGGGCCGTGCCGAAGGCATCGTTGATATAAACATCGCAGAGCGAAGCCAGCTCTTTCGAGAAGGCCTCGTCGTTCTTCTCCTCTTCGGAATGGAACCGGAGGTTTTCGAGGAGGAGGACTTCTCCTTCTCCCATCTTGCGGACCTCCTCCCGTACCCCTTCTCCAACGCAATCAGGGGCAAGCCTCACGGTCTTCCCCAGCAGCTTCGATAGCCTCTCGGCCACAGGGGCCAGGCTGTATTTCGGATCAGGCTTCCCCTTGGGCCTCCCGAGATGGGAGGCCAAGATCACCTTTCCTCCCCTTTCGGAGACCCATCGGATCGTGGGGAGGGAGGATACGATCCGGGTGTCATCGGCGACCTCCCGCCGCTCATCGAGGGGGACATTGAAATCGACCCGGATGAAGACCCTCTTCCCCTTGACCTCGATCTGATCGACCCTTCGGATGGCCATGGTGCCTCCCTCATCTCTTGCCGAACAGGAAGAGGAAAAGTTCGACCATCCTGTTCGAAAAACCCCACTCGTTATCGTACCAGGAGATGATCTTGGCCAGCTTTCCGCCGATCACCTTGGTGGACGTCCCGTCCACGATGGAGGAATGGGGATTGCCGTTAAAATCGATGGAGACGAGGGGCTCCTCGCAGTAGCTCAAGATGCCCTTCAACTTCCCTTCGGCGTAGGACTTGAACACCTGGTTCAACCCTTCTGTGGTCGTCTCCTTTTTCAGGCCCACGACCAGATCGACGACCGAGACATTGGGCGTTGGCACCCGGATCGCCATCCCGTCCATCTTTCCTTTCAATTCCGGGATGACGAGGGAGAGGGCCACGGCTGCCCCTGTCGTCGTGGGGATCATCGACATCCCGGCGGCCCGGGCCCTCCGGAGGTCCTTGTGGGGAAAGTCGAGGATCACCTGGTCGTTCGTGTAGGCATGGATGGTGGTCATCAAGCCGTATTCGACCCCGAATTCATCGACCAGGATCTTGGCGATGGGGGCCAGGCAGTTCGTCGTGCACGACCCCATGGAGAGGATGTGGTGTTTTGCGGGGTCGTAATCTTTCTCGTTCACGCCGAGGACGATCGAGACATCGGGGTCTTTGGCCGGGGCCGAGATGACGACCTTCTTCGCGCCCGCCTCCAAGTGTTTGGTCCCGCCCGCCCGGTCCGTGAACTTTCCCGTGCTTTCGAGGACCACATCGACCCCGAGGTCCTTCCAGGGAAGCTGAGCCGGGTCTTTGAGGGCGAAGACCTTCACCTCCTTACCGTCGATCACCATCGCGTCCTTCTTCGCTTCGACCAGAGCACCGAATCGACCATGGACGGAGTCGTACTTGAGAAGATGGGCAAGCGTCTTCGCATCGGTGAGATCGTTGACCGCCACAAACTCCAGCTGGGGATTATGGAGGCCCGCCCGGAGCACGTTCCGACCGATGCGGCCAAACCCGTTGATTCCAACCCTGATCGCCATATCGCGCCCTCCTTTTTTGAATGACTACCCATTTATACCCTTTTTAACCCTTTTCCGTCAATACGACCCGCAAAGCCCCTTCCTGGAGAAGGGGGTGGAAAGGATTGGAAAATTCTGCCGGCGGTCAAGGAGCGTATCTTCACAAGAGGCGAGAAACCTGCTAAGATTCTTCCGGAGAAAGAGAAATGGAGAGACCGAGAGATATTAAGAAGGAAGGGAATCTGCTCGAACTTGTCCGAGGCCTCCTGAACTGCCAGGCGATGTTTCAGGAGATCTTCAAAAAGTACAAACAGGGCCGACTTCGGTTCAAGGATATTCAGGGCTGGGTGGATGACCGGGGTGGGAGTCCCCTTTACACCCTGAAAGAACAGTCCCATGCCCTATTTCGGAACAGAGAGAAGGACCTCTGGAGGAAGAAGGAGTGGCTCCTCGACCTGGTCATCGGCTCCATCTTCCACGAGGCGATGAAATTGAGGGAAAATGTCTACCAACTCGAATTCTATCGCCCCAAATATAGGAACTATCAACGCCATATCGGGAAATCGGCCTACGAGAAGGGTTATTTCCAGGAATTTGAACGGATCATCTCGAAAGCAGGCCATGCCGTGCTTCTCGGCATGGCCGAAATCCGATCGCTCTTCTCAGACGCCATGGACCAGTTGATCGATCTCTTCAAAGTCAAGCGTCACAACCCCTACCTCGTCCGTTTTTTGGTGGAAAACCAACCCCTCCTTCATAAGGTTTACGGCCCCCGAAAGGGAAGGAAGCTCTTTGACCTCGTCTTCGAGGGAGGGCCGGCAGAGGCGTACGAAAGGGCTGGCCGAAGCTACCAATTGGGCGAACATCATGACCTCGCCTCGAACTATTTTGCAAGGGCCTTGAAGCTCAAATCCCACGACCACGAACTCCTCTTTCACTTCTATTTTAGCAAAGGGATGGATGCCTATTTCAGGAATCTCTATCCCAAGACGATCTCGATCTGGAAAAAGCTGATGGCCGATCCCTTCCGGCCCTACCTGAAAAAACCCTTTCTCAGGCAGATGGAGGAGGTGTGCCGGAGGATGGCCTCGGAATGGCAAGAGGACGGAAAGCCCAAACTGGCTCAGGAGGCGCTCTCCCTTGCCGAACAGATCAAAAAGATGTTAGGATGAAAGAAAAGGAGAGATCTGGCGATGCCCATCTACGAATACCGATGCGAAAAATGCGAACATGAGTTTGAAAAGTTAGTCTTCAATTCCTCCACCGAGATCGTCTGCCCCAAGTGCCAGAGCAAGAAGGTGAGCCGGATGATGTCCGCCTTCGCCTTTTCGAGCGGAGGGAAATTCAAGAGCACGGCAAGCTCCTCCTGCTCAGGCTGTTCCGCCTCAAGCTGCTCCACCTGCGGCTCCTGATCCTTTAATTCTTCCTCTCCGCTTGAATCAATTCTTTGCTCCTTCGCCAAAGGAACGGCGTCAAGGACTCCTTGAACCCATCGTCGATGAGGGGGTCCTTTAGGCTGGGAGATCCAGGCAAGGCCCTTACCCCTTCTTCCCTGAGGGATGGACCTCCAGATCTCTTGAGGCGGACCGAAGGTGGGAAAAGGGAGGCCTTTCTTTTCGAGGTGGATGGAAGACGAAGGTAAAGGGTTTCGAACGTTTCAGAGGTTGGTGAGGTGGCGTCGGGCCTCAAGCTCCTCCCTCAGCTCCTCGTCCTCCTGAAGCCCCTTCAGGACCCGATCGATCACCCGGATCATCTCCTCCTTGGCCTCGGGCAATTTCCCGTGGAGGGGGACGAGGTTGGAGATGTGGTCGCTCAGGAACTGGGAGGTGACCTGAAGCTCCTTCAAGAGAAGCCTCGTCTCCTTCAGGATGGTCTCGGGAGAGGCGGAACGGAAGCGGCCTTCCATCATGTCCTCGAAAAGTTGGGAGTTGGGTTGGGGGATCAAGGTCCGAACCCGGATGAAGTGAGGGTCGATCTGATTCAGAACCTCTGCCGTCCCCCTGGCGTGTTGCTCCCATCGCTCCTCTCCGCCGATCCCCAAAAGCACATACAGGGAATATTCGAACCCGGCCTCTTTCGCCTTTCTCCCCGCCTCGACCATCTCTTCAGGCGTGGCTCCCTTGTCGATCTCCGCCAGAAGCTCCCGATCTCCTGTCTCGAGACCGACGTGGAGGCGATTCAATCCTGCCTCGAAGATCTTTTTCAACTCCTCCATGGGTTTCTTGGCGATCGTCTTGGCCCGGGCATAGCTGGTCACCCTCTCGATGTGCGGAAACGAATCGTATAAGGCCTTTAAAATGTGAACGAGCTCGTCGGCCTTGAGAACGAGGCTATTCGAATCGCCGATGAAGACCGTCCGGACCTGGTCGCTGTACAGCTCCCTCGCCATGGAGATGTCCTCGAGGACCTCCTCGATGGGCCTCTTTTCGAATTTCATCCCTTTATACATGGAGCAGAAGGTGCAGCGGTTCCAAGGGCATCCCCGGGTCACCCTGAGCAAGAGGCTATTGGCCTCGCTCGGGGGACGGAAAGGAGGAAAATCATACTGCCGTCTCCTTAAACCGAATCTCCCGATCGTCATGCTCTCCCCCATCCTGTGAATTTCTAAAAGAGGACGCTCACCCCGATCCCTCTCTTTTCGAAACCCTCCTTTAAAGCCACCCCCACTAATTTAAAATAATCATCCGTCAAGTAGGTGTCCAGCCCGTTCCTCTCGTAAAGCCTTTTCACCTTTTGCATATAATTCATCCGGTCGATCCACACCTCCTCCACCCTCCCCACGAGCATCTTAACCACCGCCTCCGGTTTCAAGGGAAGGATCGGGCCGATGAAGGCATAGGTCTTCACCCCATTCTGCCTCAAGACCTCCAAGGCCCTCAACCGTTCGGAGATGGGAGGGGATCGAGGTTCGAAGATCTTCCTCATCTGGTCGTCATCCGTGGTGATGGAAAGCCCCACCTCGATATGTTCGAACCCTTTAAAAAGATCGACATCCCTCAGACAGAGAGGCGATCGGGTCAAGACATGAACGGGAAACCCCCTTTCCAGGAGCGCTTCTAAACATCCGCGGGTCACCCCATATCTCCTTTCAAGGGGTTGGTAGGGGTCCGTGACCGTGCCGAGGGCCACGACTCCTCTCCTCGCCCTCTTCAGCTGTTCCTTCAACCGAAAGACCGCATTCACCTTCACATCGACGAACTCCCCCCAAGGTTCCCGATGGCCGGTGAATCGCTTCATAAAGCTGGCATAACAATACCGGCACCCATGACCGCAACCCACGTAAGGGTTCAGGCAGTAATCGAAACCCGAGATGGCCGTCCGGGTGAGAACGGTCTTTACCAGGACCTCTTTAATCTTCACCCAATCATTATGGATCGTAGGGGGTCAGGATTCAAGGTGGGGCCGGGGGGGTCATTGGGGAAGCAGAGGGGACACCCCCTTCTGAGTATAGAGCCTATTGAAAAACCCGAAGATATCGACCTCCCCTCTTTTCGACTTTTGCCAGAGGTCATAGAGGTGGTGAGCCGTGAGGAAGCTGACATTATATCGAACCAACAGCTCGACGAGATCTTTCGTGATGTGGCCCTTCCCCCCTCGCTTCGCCATAGGGAGGTGAACATGGGTGCTCGCAATGATCAGGGATTTTTCGTCCTCCCTCTTCTCCCGTTCGAACTGGAGGATTCGACTCATCTTCGGGTGGGACGAATTGGCCTCGCCTTTGAACATCATCACCTGGACCCCGAAGGACTTCTGGGTGTTGGGGATCTTTAGAATCCTATCGACGGATTGGTATTGAATGCCGGGGGAGATGGAAAACCCAAGGTCTTTGAAAATCGCATGGACCGCATCCAGCAGGAGGAGTTCATTTTTGGGCCAGAGGAGGGTTTCGATGGTGAAGAAATTCTGTTCCTTCAGGGCCGGGCCATCCTTCTGGGAGAGCCTCTCGATTTCCGATTTCAAAAAGGCCTTGCGGGCCTTTTCGCTATCGGTCCTCACCTTCTCGATGCGCCCCACGACGAACATCCCGATGAGGCAGAAGAGGGGCACGAGCAGCCTCACCTCCTCCTCGAAGGTGAGGGCGGCGTAGATGGCGAATAAGGCGAGTAGGAGTTGAAGGAGGGCCAGCATCGTTTCCACGCTCAACCGCTCGAGACCCTCTCTTTTGAGATATGGATCCCGTATTCGAACCCATCGACCAGGGCGAGAAAGGAGGCCTTGCAGATATTCTCGGAGAAGGCCTTGACCTTCCAGGCATCCTTTCCGTTGCTGAAGAGGATCTCCACCTCCACGCCGGCTGCCGTGCCCGCGCCGGGATCGAAGATCCTCGATGAGAAGTCGATCAACTTCACCTGGTCTACCTCCGGGAAGATCGACTTCAGAGATTTTTTGAGCACTTTGGCGAGGGCATCCACCGGCCCCACGCCGGTATCGGCCTCGTGCATCTCCATTCCGTTTGCCCGGAGCATGATGGTCGCCTCCGGGCAGACCCCATCGTCGATGAGCCTGTAATTCCCGATGATCTCGAAGTGGGGTCGATAATCTGACATCGACCTCAGGAGATTCAAATACTTGGTGGCGTCTTTGATCCTCTCTTCGACCAAGGTGACCCCCTCCTTCGGAATTGCCTTACATTTCACTCACATTTTAAGGAAAATGTCAAGAAGTTATTTCATCGGGCCCTCGGGGATGGAAAAATTGGAAGACGGCCTCCGCGGCCTTCGTCGTCATTTTAGGCACCCTCTTTAGCTCTTCGAGGGGGGCCTCCTTCAGCCTCTCGAGGCTCCCAAAATATCTCAACAGTTCCCTCTGCCGGGTCCTGCCAATGCCCGAAATCCCTTCGAGGCTCGATCGAAGGGCCTCTTTCTTCCTCACCCGTTTATGATGGCCGAGGGCGAACCGGTGCGCCTCGTCCCGGATCTGGTCGAGGAACCGAAGAAGGGGGGAGTGTTTGCCGAGGAGGATCGGCTCCCGGAACCTGGGATGGAAGACCTTCTCGCCCGAACCCCTCCCATCGCTCCCCTCCCTCTCCTTGGCCAGGCTGAGAAGGTCGATCCCATCGATTCCCAGTTCTTTAAAGACCTGCCTGGCCACGTTCAGTTGCCCCCGCCCCCCATCCAGCAGGACCAGATCGGGCAGGTCATGCTCTTCGAGGGCCCGTCTGTATCTCCGGAAGAGAACCTCATACATCATTCCATAATCGTCCACTCCTGCCACCGTCTTGATCCTGAAATGGCGGTATCGGCTCCGGTTGGGCTCTCCTTCTTCGAAGGTGACCATGGCCCCGACGGCCTGGGAACCCTGGAGGTTTGAAAGGTCGAAGGCCTCTATCCTACGGGGGACCCTTTCAAGATGGAGACGTGCCTTGAGGGTCGAAAGCAAGGTCTCTTTCTCCATCCTCTGAGCCATCTCTCTTCGGAGAAACTTCATGGCATTCTCAGAGGCCATCTCGACGAGCCTTCTCTTCTCACCCCTCTGGGGGATGAGGATGGATACGGGATGACCCTTTAACTCTGCCAATCTGCTTTCCAAGAGCCCCTTGTCCGGGATCTCCTTGGAGAGGAGGATCTCCTTCGGAATGAACCGATCTTCCCGGTAATACTGCCCGATAAACGAGGAGAGGACCTCCTCTTCCGGAAGGCCCGTGGCGGAAAGGGTGAATCCCTTTCCGCCCAAGAGGGTGCCCGATCGGATGAAGAGGAGATAAAGGCCGAGCCGATCCTCCTGTCGGAAGAGGCCGATCACGTCCCGGTCGATAAAATCGTGGGAGACGACGACCTGTTTCTCGATCACCTTCTCGAGATGGGCGATCTGATCGCGAATCTTAGCCGCCTTCTCGAAATTAAGCTTTTCCGCCTCTTCCTCCATCTCGCTTCTCAACCTGGCCAAAAGCTCTCTGTCCCTTCCCTCTAAAAACATCCTCACCCGGTGAACCAATTCGCCATACGTCTTCCGATCGACCCTCTGGGAACAGGGTCCCAGGCAATGCTCCATCTCGTATTGGATACAGGGCCGGGTCCGATGGGAGAACTTGGAGTCCCGACAAATCCGGATGGGGAAGAGCCGACGGATCAATTTCAGGGTCTCCTTGAGGGAGGTGGCGGATGGAAAGGGGCCGAAGTACAGGGCCCCATCCCTTTTCACCCGTCTCACGATGCGAAGGGTGGGATAGTCCTCCTCCAAGGAGAGCCGAAGGCAGGGGTAACGTTTGTCGTCCCTCAACTTGATGTTGTATCGGGGATGGTGGGTTTTGATGAGGGTGTCTTCGAGGAGGAGGGCTTCTTTCTCCGTCTCGGTGACGATCGTCTCGACGTCCGCAACCTTCTCCAGGAGGAGGAGCGTTTTGGGGTCCTTCTCTTCGATCCTCTTAAAGTAAGAGGCCACCCGGTGCCTCAGGTTCCCAGCCTTTCCCACATAGAGGATCGTCCCCTTCTTGTCCTTGAAAAGATAGACCCCCGGGTTGTCGGGCAATCCCTCGACCTGGGGTAAAAAGGGGGCCTTCTTTTCCGGTTCTACCCCCATTTCAACGCCATCTCCTGAAGCCGTTTGATCCTATCCCGGAGCTTGGCCGCATCCTCGAACGCTAACCGCCGGGCCGCTTCCTTCATCTGTTGGGTCAGGGCCTCGATCGCCTTCGGAATCTCTTTGATGGAAAGGTATTCTTCTTCTGGATCCGAGGTCGCTGGAACGGTAAAATAGTCCGCTTCATAGATCGAAGCGAGGACATCTTTGACCGATTTCTTCACGCTTTCCGGGGTGATCCCATGGGTGCGGTTGTACTCTTCCTGGATCCTTCTTCTCCGGTTCGTCTCCAGGATGGCCTGGTCCATGGCGGCGGTGACCTTGTCGGCATAGAGGATGACCTTGCCGTGGATATTTCTCGCCGCCCGGCCAAAGGTCTGGATCAGGGCCTTCTCGGATCGGAGGAACCCTTCCTTATCGGCATCGAGGATGGCCACCAAGGAGACCTCTGGAAGGTCGAGGCCTTCCCGTAAGAGATTGATGCCGATGAGGACATCGAACCTGCCCAGCCGGAGATCCCGGATGATCTCGACCCGCTCCAGGGTATCGATGTCGGAGTGGAGGTACTTCACCCGGATGCCCAAATCGGCATAATATTCAGTCAGGTCCTCGGCCATTCGCTTGGTCAGGGTCGTCACCAACACCCTCTCCTTCTGCTTCACCCTTTGCCGGATCTCCTCCAAAAGATCCTCGACCTGATGTCTCGCGGGCTTCACCTCGAGTTGAGGATCGGTCAAGCCAGTGGGCCGGATGATCTGTTCGACTATCCTTCCTTCACTTCTCCTGAGCTCGTAATCCCCTGGAGTGGCCGAGACATAAATGACCTGGTGAAGACGGGCTTCAAACTCTTCAAACGTGAGGGGCCGGTTATCGAGGGCCGAGGGGAGTCGAAATCCATACTCCACCAGGGTCTCCTTCCTTGACCGATCTCCTCTGTACATCCCCACGAGCTGGGGGACGGTCACGTGGCTCTCATCGATAAACAGGAGGAAATCCCTCGGGAAATAGTCGAGCAACACCGGAGGGGGTTCACCCGGCGCCCTGCCGGTGAGGTGGCGGGAATAGTTCTCGATCCCCTGGCAATAGCCCAGTTCTTGAAGCATCTCGAGGTCGAAGTTCGTCCTCTGCTCCAGCCTCTGGGCCTCTACGTGCTTGTTCTGCGATCTGAACCAGGCCACCCGCTCCTTCAGCTCCTGACGGATGTTCTGAATGGCAATCTGAAGCTGTTCGGGGGGGGCCACATAGTGGCTTCCCGGATAGATGGGGACCTTCTCCAGGGGCTGCAACACCTTCCCCCTCAACGGATCGATCTCCGAGATCCTCTCCACTTCGTCCCCGAAGAGCTCGATCCGGATCGCCCGGCTCTCTTCATGGGCGGGGAAGACGTCGACCACATCGCCCCGGACCCTGAAGGTCCCCCGATGGAAGTCGAGATCGTTGCGTTCATACTGGATCTCCACCAACTTCGAGAGGATCTCCTCTCGGGAGATCCTCATCCCCTTCTCCAGATAGAGGAGCATCCCGTGATAGGCCTCCGGAGACCCCAGGCCGTAGATGCAGGAGACGCTGGCCACGATGATCACATCGTTCCGCTCCAGGAGGGAGCGGGTGGCCGAATGCCTCAGTTTGTCGATCTCTTCGTTGACCTGGGTATCCTTTTCGATGTAGGTATCCGTCGAGGGGATGTAGGCCTCGGGTTGATAGTAGTCGTAGTAGCTGACGAAGAACTCCACCGCGTTCTCGGGGAAGAGCTCCTTGAATTCGCCGTAGAGCTGGGCCGCCAGGGTCTTGTTGTGAGAGATGACCAGGGTGGGCTTCTGAACCCTCTCGATCACGTTGGCCATCGTAAAGGTCTTCCCGGAGCCGGTCACCCCGAGCAGGACCTGATGGCGGACCCCCTCGAGAACCGCCCGGCTCAGTGCCTCGATCGCCCGGGGTTGATCCCCCCGGGGTTTAAATTCCGAGACGAGTTTAAACCGGCCCATCGAGGTTATTTTAAAACAAAACCAAGGGAGGGAGAAAGCGGAAGGCAGGCTCTCAGGAGTTGGCGTTCTCGGGTTTCAGCTTCTTCTGGAGGCCGGAGGAGTATACCACGATGGCCGATTCTCCATCGACGGGACACTTATTTTCGCAGATCCCGCAGCCCGTGCACCTCTCCTCCTTCACGATCGGCCGCTTCTTCTCGTCGCCCACGATGGCGTGATAGGAGCACTGCTCGTTGCAGACCAGGCAGATCTTATCCGTATCCCAGGCGATGCATCGGGTCTTGTCGATGTGGGCCACGCCGACCTGGGTGAGCCTCTTCTCCTCGATCGTCAGGGGTCGGATGGCCTCGGTGGGGCAGACCCTTCCGCAGAAGTTGCAGAACTCTTCGCAGTACCCTATCCGGGGGACCAGCCTCGGGGTGTAAAGCCCGGCAAGGCCTGCCTCCAAGAAGGTCGATTGGAGGGCATTGTTGGGACAGACCTTCAAACACTCGCCACACCCCGTGCAGACAGCGACGAAGGCCTCCTCCGGGAGGGCCCCTGGAGGTCGGATCAGGCGGTTATTCCTTATCCCGCTCTCCGTCTGGAGGGGATTGGTCTTGATCATCAGGGCGGTGGTCAGGCCAAAGGCGAAGGATCCCAGGACGTAGCGCCTTGAGAGATCGACCCCTTCCACGCTCTTCCATTTTGGGAGGCGAATATGGAAGGAGACCGCTTTGGGAGGGCAGTCGAGACAGTTAAGACAGGTGATACAATCCGGGTGGCGATAGGTTCTGGGCGCCTTCGCCGGGATGACCCCTACGGGACATTCCCGGACGCATTTCTGACACTGGGTACAACCCTCCGTCACGGTCCGTTTGAGGATCCGGAGCCTTGAGGTGATCGAGAAAAGGGTCCCCAAGGGACAGAGATAACGGCACCAGAATCGCTTTCGGATCATGCCGAGGCCGAGGAGGGTGACGAAGAAGAGGAAGATGAAGAGGTTGACCTTGAAGATGGGCAGGGGAATCGTCGAGGCGAGGAGGGAATTCCTCGGCAGAAGTTGCTGAATCTGAGGGAGGAGTTGATTGTAGAGGTAGACGGCCGGAGGGTAAAAGGAGATGATCAGGGTCCGGGTGATGAGGCTGATGGGGTCGACGAGGTACATCACCTGAAAGGCCATCCATCCGGCAACGATGGAGAAGATGAACACGCCGTATCGCAACCTGCGGAGCATCCCGTCCTCGAAGGGTTGGGTCCGTTTCCTCTCCCTGAAGAGGACCCGATCGAAGAAGTCGATCACCGCGCCCATGGGGCAGAACCACCCGCAGAAGAAGTTTCCGACGACCGCCATGAGGAGAAGGACCCCGAAAGCCGGAATCATCCTTTCGATGACCCCCTTGTGGCTCAGGGTTGAGATGAGGGCGATGAAGGGGTCGAGGCGAAGGTAGAGGTCGACCGGGATCCCAATCTCCAGGGGAAAGGCCGTCTTGAGGACAAGATAGAGGAGAAAGAGGAAGGAGAGGGCTTGAACCGACCTCCTCGCCAGGGCGATCCAACGGTTCATGTGGCGCTGACCCTTTTCACCCGGACTTTCGAGAGATCGATCTCGCCCAGTCCCGCTTCGTAGCCCAACTTGATGAACTTGATCTCCCCGGGTGTAAAGGGTTTTCCGGTTTTGGGATTTTTAAAATAGGCCGCGGCGTAGGCATCGGCCGCCACCATGTCGGTGGCTGCGACCACCTCGTTAGGATCCTCCGTCTTCCCTGGCCCCTTGGGTCCGTTGGTGGTCAAAATCCGGATGGCATCGACGATGGTCAGGTCGGGCTTCCGAACGGTGCTGATATCGGCAATGCACTGGTGAAGATCGATCTTGTGCATGATCTCCATGTCCCAGGCGATCCCCATCAAGTTCTTCATGCCGAGGGTGACTTCCGTGGCAAAGTGATGTTTGGGAATGGGGAAGTTGATAAAGACGTCGGCTTCAAGGACGTCGATCAAGACCTCGGCCGTCTTCAACTTCTTCGCCTTGGGGATATCCACATTTTTATAGACATTCCGGCCATGGCCTGAGAGGACGTCCGCCCCAGCCCTCTGCCCGGCCTCCTTCAACCCTGAGCGGGTAAAGGCAAACTGGTAATTATCGCAGGTATGGTCCCAGACCGCGACCCGTTTGGCTCCCGCCTCGTAGCACATCTTCACCAGCGCATAAAGGAGGTCGGGATTGTTTGTGCAGGCCTGCTCCGGCGTCCTGGCCCAGGCGATGTTGGCCTTGATCACCACCCTCTGCCCCTTCTTCACGAACCGCCCCATCCCTCCCAAGGGGGCCATGGCCGCCCGTAGGAGCTGGGCCGGCGTCCCGTTCTTCGCGATCACGAGGTCAGCATCGGCCGAGGCATGGGCGAGGCTCCCGTAAAAAGGGAGAGACCCCATGACCATGGGGGTGGCGGCGATCGCAGTCGCTCCCTTTAGAAACTCTCTCCTGGTCAACTTTCTTCCTGAAGAATCGGCCATCCTAATCTCCTTTTTTCAAAGCCCGAGGGAAGTGGAGTCCTCTGCCCAATAGGGGGAATGGGTTTCGTCCCCAGGTCATTTCTTTCAATCCTCGGCCCCTTAGGCCCGGTTCGAAGACCGAGGACGTTGGACCAAGCCCCACCTCAAAAGCGATGGTCCTTGATGTCAGGGTTTGAGGCTGAGAAACGAGGCCCCCCGGTCCGTCCCGAACCAGATGCCCTCTTTATCCTCAGCACTATAAAAAACCGTATTGCTTAGAAGACCATCGCCTGCGGTGATGGCGTCCCATTGCCGGGTTGGAAGGTCATGGACGCTCACGCCGTTGTCCCGACAGATGATGACCTTCTCTCGGACCCCGGTGATGAAATGGACCGCGCCTTGTCTCAAGGGGTCGGTTGGATCGATTCGCCTCCAACGATCCGAAGAGGGGTCATATTCATAAAGGCCACCACCCGCCCCTCCGGCCCAGATCCTCGAACCCACCTTGGCCAAGGCCTTAATCTCGACATCAACCAAGCCCTCTTTCTCTGTATAACTTTTCCAGAACTTCTTCGCCTTCTGAAGCCTGCTGACCCCTCCGTTGGTGGCGATCCAAAGGAAGTCTTGGTCGACCAAGATCGAGTTGACAAAATTTCCTGAAAGGCCGTCCCGGGTGGAATAGAACTGCTTCCACTCTTCGGTCGACTTCTCCAGAAGGGAGAGGCCTTTTTCCGAACCCACCCAGAGGAGATTTCCATCCACCCCCATCGCATTGATCTTCTTTGCCCTTCCGTTATTGGTGTTAAAGGTCTTCCAGGGTGGGTTCTTCTTCGGGTGGTAGTAGGAGATCCCGCCTCCCCCAAAACCGTAAAAGTACGTGCCGAACCAGATCCGGTCTGTATCGATCGCGATGACCGAGACATGATTATAGGCAAGATGATTCTTCCACCGGATGCTCTCCCCATCATCGACCTTCACCACCGGCTCCCCTTTGGTGGTGTAATGTTTAAAACTCTTCTTCGATTTTTCATAGAGCGTGGCCCCCCCTTCATAAGTTCCGAACCAGACCTCGTCCCCTTGGACCCCGATCGAGAGGACCATATTGCTTGAAAGGCCCTCCCTCTGCGTCAAGTGTTGAAAAACGAGGGGTCTCTTAAGAACCCCTGCATGGGAAGGGAGGCTACCGAATCCAAGGAGCCCGAGAAAAGTCAAAAACAGAAGAAAGGCCTGGAGCATAGGAAAACCTCGAACCATTAAAGGCTTAACCCTAATGGATCTATTATGTAGGAATCCCTTCCGATTTTTCAACCTCAGATCAGCCTCCCTCTCGGAAGGCCGGTTCCTGAAAGTTTGACCTTGACAATAAATCAAAGGATGATTACCTATTGGGCAGTTTTATGGCTGATTTTGCCCCCTCGATCCCCTTGGAGGAAATGAGAAGCTTAATTATTGAAAATTTTTAATGTTTTTGAGGAGGTGGTGCTCGGCCCGTCGACCGTTCCTTCAAAATTTCTGACCCGTTTAATTCTCAATAAGAAAGGAGAACCGAAAGATGAAGATTAGGCCATTACAGGACAGAGTCATCGTCAAAAGGCTTGAGGAAGAGGAGAAGACCAAGGGCGGGATCATCATCCCCGACACCGCCAAGGAGAAGCCCCAGGAAGGGAAGGTGATCGCCGTCGGCAAGGGCAAGGTCACTGAAGACGGTAAGGTAATCCCCCTGGATGTGAAAGTCGGAGACCGGATCCTTTTTGGAAAATACGCAGGGACTGAAGTGAAGATCGAGGGCGAAGAACATCTCATCATGAGAGAGGACGATATCCTGGGCATCATCGAAGAGAAGTAGCCCCAATCCAATCTGAAAGAAACGGAGGACATGACATGGGAAAAGAATTGAAATACAGTCAGGAAGCCCGCAACGCCATCCTGCGGGGCGTCAATATTCTGGCCGATGCGGTCAAGGTGACCCTGGGTCCGAAGGGCCGAAACGTGATCCTGGAGAAATCCTTCGGATCGCCGGTCGTCACCAAAGACGGCGTGACCGTGGCCAAGGAGATTGAACTGGAGGACAAATTCGAAAACATGGGAGCCCAGATGGTGAAGGAGGTGGCCAGCAAAACCTCGGACACCGCTGGCGACGGAACGACCACGGCGACCGTTTTGGCCCAAGCCATCTACCGGGAGGGTTCGAAGGTCGTCGCGGCCGGGGCCAATCCGATGGATGTGAAGAGAGGGATCGACCTGGCCGTCGAAGAGGTTGTGAAGGAGCTAAAAAAATTGAGCAAACCGACGAAGGACCAGAAAGAGATCTCCCAGGTCGGAAAGATCTCCGCGAACAATGACGAGACCATCGGCGAAATCATCGCGGAGGCGATGAACAAAGTCGGAAAAGAAGGGGTCATCACGGTCGAGGAGGCCAAGGGGATGGAGACGACCCTCGAGGTGGTCGAGGGGATGCAGTTCGACCGCGGCTATCTCTCCCCCTACTTCGTCACCGACCCGGAGAAGATGGAAGCGGTCCTGGAAGATGCCTATATCCTCCTCAACGAGAAGAAGATCTCGAGCATGAAGGACCTCCTGCCCATCCTGGAACAGATCGCCAAGATGGGCAAACCCCTCCTGATCATCGCCGAGGATGTGGAGGGAGAGGCGTTGGCGACGCTGGTCGTCAACAAATTGAGGGGAACGCTGAAGTGCTGTGCCGTGAAGGCCCCCGGGTTCGGTGATCGCCGAAAGGCCATGTTAGAGGACATCGCCATCCTCACGGGCGGGAGGGTGATCTCCGAAGACCTCGGAATCAAGCTCGAGAACGTCAAACTGACCGATCTGGGTCGGGCCAAGCGCATCGTCGTCGACAAGGACAACACGACGATCGTGGACGGCGCAGGCGATAAAGACGACATCGAGGCCCGGGTCAAACAGATCCGAGTTCAGATCGAGGAAACCACCTCGGATTACGATCGGGAGAAGCTCCAGGAGCGGCTGGCCAAGATCATCGGCGGTGTGGCGGTGATCAACGTGGGGGCCGCCACCGAGACGGAGATGAAGGAGAAGAAAGCCCGCGTAGAGGACGCCCTCAATGCCACTCGGGCGGCGGTCGAAGAGGGGATCGTCCCTGGTGGAGGGGTGGCCTATCTTCGCTGCATCCCCGCCCTGGAGAAACTGAAGGTCGAGGGAGACAAGAAGATCGGCGTCGACATTATCAAAAAGGCCCTGGAAGAACCCATCCGTCAGATCGCCAATAACGCAGGGCAGGAAGGGTCTGTGGTCACCGAGAAGGTGAAGAACGAAAAAGGCGCCTTCGGCTTCGATGCGGCCACGGAGGAGTATACGGACATGATCAAGGCGGGGATCATCGATCCGACCAAGGTCGTCCGACTGGCCCTCCAGAATGCGGCCTCCGTCGCCTCGTTGATGATCACCACCGAAGCGGTCGTCGCCGAGAAACCCGAAAAGAAACCCCAGTATCCTTCGATGCCTCCTGGAGGCGGCATGGGCGGCATGGGAGACATGTATTAAACGCTTAGCCGCCATGGGAAGAACCGAGGACGGCCTGGAACGACTCCAGGCCGTCTCTTTTTGTAAGGGTTATTTGCATTTGTCGGGAAAGAGAGGTAAGATGTTTCTGGCATGGAAGGGGCCCACCTGCCGATCGATTTCCGGCATCTCGAGACCTTCTGTCGGGTCGCCACCCTGAAGAGCTTCTCGAAGGCGGCCGAGGCACTCTACCTCACCCAGCCCACGGTGAGCGGCCACATCCTCACCCTTGAAAAATCTCTCTCCCTCCGATTGCTCGACCGGAACCGGAGAGGGGTTCAATTGACAAAGGCCGGGGAGATCCTTTACCGGTTTGCCACGAAACTCCTCACCACGAAAAAGGAACTGCTCAATGCCCTGAGCGAATTTTCGGAGGGGCTCCGGGGGGAGCTCAACCTCGGGGCAAGCACCATCCCCGGAGAATATCTCCTGCCGGGGATCTTAAGGGAATTTAAAGAAATCTACCCCTCCTTAACCGTTTCGGTCAAGATCGCCGATACCCGGGAGATCGTCAAAAACCTCCTCGATGGGGGGGTCGAATTCGGTCTGGTAGGAGCGAAGGCAAAACACCCTTCCCTCCAATTTGAAACCTTCGCCGAGGATGAAATCATCGTCATCGGCCCCCCACACTCTCCCTGGTCTCGCCAAAAAAATATCAAGATGGACGCCTTGATGAGAGAACCCTGGATCCTCCGGGAAGAAGGGTCAGGAACACGGATGGCGGTGGAAAGCGCGCTCAAGAGGAAGGGAAGGAGCTTGAAACAGTTCCATGAGGTAATGCAGATGGGGAGCACCTCGGCCATTAAGGAGGGGGTCAAAGCGGGTCTTGGGTTGGCCTTCATCTCGAAGAGGGCAGTGGAAGAGGAATTGGCCAGGGGAAACCTTTCCAAGATCGATATGGACGGTATCGACCCCGTTCTTCGGCCCATCTATATCGTCTCAATTCGTGGAAGGACCCTCTCTCCCTTGGCAACGGCCTTTCTACGCTTTCTCAAGAAAAACCGAAAGGATTTTGCATCGAAATGAGCTGGCTCGTTTCGTTGGGCATCTCCCTGCTCTGCCACTCCCTTGTGGCGGTGCTCCTCAGCCTGAATCCGTGGCCTTCCTCCCTCCAGCCCCCTCCTACAGCCTACACGGTGATGCTCATGCCTGTGACCCTGGCTGAGCCTCTCCCCCTGGCTCCTACCTCGACCCCGCTCCCCGACGAGCTCAGAACCCCTTCCCACGAGAGGACCAGACCTGTCTCCAAACCGAGCAAAGGAGAGATCGTCGAAAAGGTGAAGAAGAGGGAGGAGAACAGGGAAGTCCTTGAGCGACTCGAGAAGGCCATGGAGGAGATCCGAAAACAAGCGGCCCTCGATGCCATCCAAAAAAGGGTGGAAAAGAGGGAGGCAGCCCCTCCGCCCGTGCCCATCCCTTCTCCCCAGCCATCCGCGACCTCTCCCATAGCGCCTTCTCCCTCTCTCTCGGGGGTTCCAAGGCAATCGAAATTGAACGAATACTACGGCTGGATATGGGCGAGGATCAAGTCCTCCTGGACCATCCCCGAACCGCTCCTCCGGGAAGGGATTGACTTAGAAACGATTATTGTCATAATAATAGACAGAGAGGGCAGGGTTCGAAGGGCATGGTTTGAGAAGAGGTCGGGCAATTCCCTCTATGATCAAATGGCGATGAGAGCGATTATCAAAGCGGACCCCCTCCCTCCCATACCGAAAGAACTGGATCTCGAAACCCTGGAGGTCGGCATCCGCTTTATCCCTGATTAGATGACCAAGATGATCCGAACCCTTGCCCTCTCGTTGTGCCTCCTCCTGGCGATGAACGCCTCGGCCTGGGCGAGGGTCTACCTCGACATCAACGCCCCGGCCTTTGTCCAGATCCCGATCGTCCTCCCCCAATGGAAATCCCTGGACCGAACCCCCTCTCCCATCACGGCCAAAATCTATGAGGTTCTGGTCGAGAACCTCAAACTCTCCGGATTCTTCAGGGTGATCGACCACCCCCTCCTCCCTGTTCATCTCAAGGACAGGGAGGGGATCCCCAGCATGCTCTCCCTCAACGAGTGGGCGGTCACAAGGGGCGAAATCCTCCTCGGAGGCGAGGTCCTCTTCGAGGGAGAAGGCCTCCACCTCCAAATGAAATTCCATTTGATCGACCTGGTCGAGCGAAAACACCTCGCAGGAAAACATCTTAGCGGACCCCTGCAGCATCTGAGAAATATGGTCCATCGAGTCGTGGATGAAACGATCTTCCATCTGACCGGGGAGAGAGGGGTCCACCAGACGAAGATCGCCTATGTGATGCGGCATGGGGAGAGCCGGGAGATCTATGTGGCCGATTTTGATGGGGCCAATGTGAGACCGGTGACTCAAAACCAGTCGATCAACCTCTCCCCGGCCTGGTCTCCCGATGGCCAGAAGATCGCCTTCACCTCCTATCTTAAACGAAACCCGGACCTCTATCTGTTTGATCTCCAACGAAAACAGATGCAGATCCTCTCTTCGTTTCCAGGGCTCAACGCCTCTCCCTCCTGGTCACCCGATGGCAAACGAATCGCCCTCATGCTGGGAAAGGAGGGAAAGTCTGACATTTACCTCATCGATGCCAACGGGACGAATCCGAAGAGGCTCACCAGTGGCCACGGGAATGAATCCACTCCGAGGTGGTCTCCCGATGGCCGGGAGATCGTCTTCTCGTCGGATCGTTCGGGCTCCCCCCAGATCTACATCATGTCAGCAGACGGGTCGAACGTCCGGCGCCTCACCTTCGAAGGGAATTACAATGTGAGCCCATCCTGGTCGCCCAAAGGAGAGCAGATCGCCTATTGCGGAAGGGTCGGTGGACATTTCCACATCTTCACGATCGGCGTGGACGGGTCCGGACTAAAAAAATTGACCCCAGATGGAACGAACAACGAAAGCCCTTGCTGGTCGCCGGACGGACGATACATCGCCTTCGCCTCCAACCGCCTTGGAGGGTCAAAGATCTTCATCATGAATGCCAATGGGTCGAATCAGAGGCCCCTGACGCCTTCCAAGGGCGGGGAATCAAGCCCGGCCTGGTCCAGCCGGCCGGAATAGAAAGGGGCCCTCGTAGGAAATTGATTCAGAAGGAGGTCGACTATGAAGCCCAAACCCTACGCAATCCCCACGCTCTTCGTCCTCTTCCTTGGATTACTCCTCTTCGGCTGTCCCAAAAAAACGGTGATGAAGGATGAGCCCTCGGTGGCTCAGCGCGAGGCCGCCAAGGTGGAAGCCGAACGTGCCGCCAAGGAGAGAGAGGCGAAGGAGGCCAAAGAGAGGGAACTGAAAGAGAAAGAGCGGAGAGAGATGGAGGCGGCCAAGGCCAAGGAGAGGGAGGAGCAGGCCCGCAGGGAATTCGAAAAGAGCCTGGTCCCCAGGAAGACTCCCGGCATCGAAGGGGTGGTCTTCGAAAGCAGCATGCTCAAAATGATTCACTTCGACTTTGACAAATACGATATCCGGCCCCAGGATGCGGAGATCCTGAAGCAGAACGCCGAGGTCTTAAAAAGGTTCCCTTCGGTAAAAATCCAGATCGAGGGCCATTGCGATGAGAGGGGCACGGAAGAATACAATCTCGCCCTCGGGGAGAGGCGAGCCAACAGCACAAAGAAGTACCTCATCTCTCTTGGCATCGCGGCAGACCGCATGACGACGATCAGTTATGGCGAGGAAAGGCCCCTCGACCCAGGACACAATGAAGAGGCCTGGTCCAAAAATCGCAGAGCCCAGTTCGTCATCATCGCCAAATAGGAACAGGACGCTGAGGAGGGAGCGATGGGCAGGCTGGAGGGAAAGATAGGGATCGGGATCCTTGGACTCTACGTCCTTCTGTCCGGGTGTGCCACCCCAGGGGATATTCGGATGCTGGACCGAGAGATCCAGAGGCTCGATGGGCAACTGGTGCAACTCCAGAAGGAGAATGAGGCGGTCAAAAGAGAGATGAAGCGGGAACTCGAGGCTCTCCGGGCCGACCTGTCGACCCTCAAGAGAGAGACCGAAACGAATCAAATGGCCCAACAGGCCGAACACCAGAAGACCCGGGCCGACCTCCTGTTGCGCCTCGAAACCCTCCAAACGGAACTTCGGACCCTCTCCACAGGCGTGGACGAGTACAAACAGTATCTCAGGACGCCGTCGAAGGAGATCGCCCGGATGAGGGAGGATACCGAAGTCCGCCTGAGGATCTTGGAAGAGAAGGGGAAGGCCTTCGAGGAGCGGACCCGGTCCCTCGAGGAGAGGAATCGGGCTTTGGAGGAGAGAAATCGAATTTACGAGGAGCGGTTGAAAGGGGTGGAGAGGGCGACCGAGGACCGGCTCAAGGGGGTGGAGGCGAAGTTGACCGAACTGGAAAGCGCAATCCCCTCCAGAGAGTCTATGGCCGAACCCAGGGCCATTTCCACCACCCCTGCCGCATTATATAAAGAGGCCTACGAAACCTTTCAGAAAGGAGACCTCGAAGGGGCCAGGAGGAAGTTCGAGGCCTTTCTCAAGACCTATCCCAACACGGATCTTTCGGACAACGCCCAGTTCTGGATCGGTGAGACCTACTACCTTAAGAAGGATTATGAGAAGGCGATTCTCGAATATGAGAAGGTGATCGCCCGGTATCCGGAAGGCGACAAGGTCCCCTCCGCCCTGCTTAAACAGGGGCTCGCCTTTCTCGAATTGGGCGACAAGGGCAATGCCCGAAGCCTCCTCCGAAGGGTGATCGAGCGATACCCCCAGACCGAACAGGCGGAAACCGCCAGAAAGAGAATCGATCTGATCAAGTGAGGGAAAACCGGATCACTTCCGGAAGAGGGTGAAGAGGAGCGTCAACAGGAGACTGATGAGGATGGAGGTCGTTAAGGGGAAGTAGAAGGTGAATCGCTCCTTCTTGATCAGGATGTCTCCCGGAAGTCTCCCGATCCAGGGGATCTTATCCCCCACCATGAGGAGTAGGCCCGTGAGGGCGATCAAGACGCCGACCAGAAGAAGGATCTTCCCCAAGGCATCGGATCCGAACATTCAACTCACCTCCTTTCGGTCTTTTTGGCCTCCTGGGGATTCTTTCAGGGGAACCCTCCCCATAAACCGTTCCTTCTCGCTGTAGATGCACCCGCAATAGGACTGGCGATACAATCCGAGGGCCCGCGACATTTCAAGCCCCCTCTTCCATCCCCGCCGATAATCCTCATAATGGAAGGGGATCCCAACCCCCCTGCCGACCCTCTCCCCGATCTCCCTGATCTGCTGGTGATCTTGATGAATGCTCTGAAGCAGGGTCGTAGAAAAACGGTCGTATCCCCCCTTAAGCGCCTCTCGGGCTGTGGCCTCGAGGCGGAAGGTATAGCAGAAATGGCATCGCTCCTTGAAACGGTGGGCCACCCCCTTTAAAAACTCTTCAAGGAGATATTCGTCCCGATAGATCACCTCGATCCGGCCGCGTTCCGAATATGCTTTGAGGGCCTCCAGACGTCTCCGGTATTCCTGATAGGGGTGGATGTTGGGATTGAAGAAGTAACCGGTGACCTCATCCCCCCTATCCCGGATCGCCTCGATCGGGAAGATGGCGCAGTTGGCACAGCAGATATGGAGAAGAATTCTCATCCCCTCTCCGGTTCCTTTCGAAGTCCACCCTCCCAGTCCGACTTCCGACCTCCTCTCCCTTCGGCCTGGGTTCAGGCCTCCGGAACCTCCCTTCTTCTCGGGATCCCGAGCTCCTTTTCGACCTGGAGGATCCGTTCGGTCGTCTTGATCACCGTATCGGGGTTGAGGGAGATGCTATCGATCCCGCATCGGACCAAAAATTCGGCGAACTCCGGATAGTCGCTCGGGGCCTGCCCACAGATGCCGATCTTTTTCCCATGCTTCTTCGCCTTTTCGATCATGAGCTGCACCATCCTTTTGACCGCCGGGTCCCTCTCGTCGAAGAGCCTGGCCACCTTTTCCGAATCCCGGTCCAGACCCAGGACGAGCTGGGTGAGGTCGTTCGATCCGATGGAGAAGCCGTCGAAGATCTCGCTGAATTCGTCGGCGAGGATCACGTTGCTCGGCACCTCGGCCATCATATAGATCTCCAGTTGGTTTCGCCCCTGGATGAGCCCGTATTTCCGCATTTCGGCGACCACCAGCCTCCCCTCGTCCACGGTCCTGCAGAAGGGGATCATCAGCTTTACATTGGTCAGCCCCATCTCGTCTCGGACCTTCTTCATGGCCAGACATTCGAGGCCGAACCCCTCCTGATAATCCTCGTCGTAATACCGAGACGCCCCTCGAAAGCCGATCATGGGGTTGTCCTCCACGGGCTCGAACTGGCTGCCTCCGATGAGATTGGCATATTCGTTCGTCTTGAAATCGCTCATCCGAACGATCACGTCCTTGGGATAGAAAGCCGCGGCGATCTTGGCCACGCCCTGAGCCAGCTTATCGATGAAGAAGGCCTTTTTGTCCTCGTATCCCACGGTCAACTGCTCGATCTCCCGTTTGAGATGCTCATCGGTGAGGGAGTCGAAGCGGACCAAGGCCATCGGATGAATCCGGATGAAGTTGTTGATGATAAATTCGAGCCTGGCCAGTCCGACCCCGTCATTCGGGATGAAGGAGAGATGGAAGGCATTGTCCGGATCGCCCACGTTCATCATGATCCGGGTCTGGGGCCTCTCCATCTGCTCCATGTCGAAGCGTTTTATTTCATAGTCGAGAATCCCTTCGAAGACCAGGCCCGTCTCTCCTTCGGAGCAGCAGACCGTGGCGGTCCGGTATTCTTTGAGGACTTCGCTTCCGTTCCCCGTCCCCACCACACAGGGAATGCCAAGCTCCCGGCTGATGATGGCCGCATGGCAGGTTCGGCCCCCCCGGTCGGTGACGATCCCCGCGGCGATCTTCATGATCGGCTCCCAATCCGGGTCGGTCATCTGGGTGACCAGGATCTCGCCTTTTTTAAACTGATCGATCTCCTTCACGTTCGTCAGCACATGGATGGGACCCGCCCCGATCTTCTCTCCCACACTGCGGCCCTGCACGAGGACCCGCCCCCTCTCCTTCAGGATATAGGTCTCCAGGACATTCCGATTTCGCTGAGATTTGACCGTCTCCGGCCGCGCCTGGAGGATGAAGAGCTCTTCCGTGAGGCCGTCCTTCGCCCATTCGATGTCCATCGGGGTGTATTGGCCTGCCTTCTTCGAATAGTGCTCCTCGATGAGGACCCCCCACCGGGCGAGTTGAATGATCTCGTCGTCTTCGAGGATGAATCTCGCCCTTTCCAGAAGGGAGACCGGGACGTTCTTCGTGGAGCCTTCCCCCTCCATCGCGTAGACCATCTTGATCTCCTTCGTCCCCAACGTCTTCTGGATGATGGGCTTGTAGGGCTTGGTCAGGCAAGGTTTGAAGACATAGAATTCGTCAGGGTTGATCACGCCCTGGACGATGTTCTCTCCCAGTCCATAGGAGCCGGTGATGTAGACCACGTGGGGAAACCCCGATTCGGTGTCCATGGTGAACATCACTCCTGAACAGGCCTTGTCCGAACGGACCATCTTCTGGACCCCGATCGAGAGGCCCACCTGGAAGTGATCGAACCCCCGATGGGCCCGGTAGGAGATGGCCCGGTTGGTGAAAAGGGAGGCAAAACATCGTTTGCAGGCCTGAATCAGGGCGTATTCTCCCCGGATATTCAGGTAGGTCTCCTGCTGTCCGGCAAAACTGGCCGTGGGCAGGTCTTCGGCCGTGGCGCTGCTCCGGACCGCCACATCCGTGTCCTCCCCATATTCCTTGCACAACTTCCGGTAGGCCTTGACGATCTCCTCCACGATCCTTCGTGGGAATTCGAGGCTGTAGATGAGCCTGCGGACCTTGCTTCCCCTCTCGGCGAGGTTCTCCATGTCCTCCACATTGAGGTCGGAGAGGATATCCTGGATGTTTTCCCTCACCCCGGGCTTCTTCATCACATACTGCCATTCTTGAACCGTCCCCTCGGTCAGAAAGTCGTGATAGGCATGGACCGTCACGGCAAACCCATTGGGGATATTGACCCCGAGTTTGCTCAACTCCCGCCTCATCTCGCCCAGGGAGGCGTTCTTACCGCCCACCAGGGGAAGGTCCTCCATTCCGATCTCGTCGAACCAGACGACATAGGGTCGGTCTCCCATGGTCAACTCCTTCCGGTCTGATGTGATTCTCTATTGATCTTATTCTCTGCTGACCAGGTGTGGCCTTCTTCATTGGCCAGCCGAGGCAGGATATGGTTCAATCTATCTAACCCCCCCTCCCTTTGTCAAGATGTTTGGAGGACGCCCTTGGGTCGGCATGGAGGCCCCCTTCCGATCCTCCGGGGGAGGTCGGAAGGGAGAGAAGGTAGATCGTGACACCCAAGGCGATGGCCAGTAAAAGGACCTTGACCAGAAGCGGATGGGGGAGGACCAGGAGGGAGACGAGGACCGTCGTCCAGAGCATGCCGATGGATAACCCCTTGGCCCTCCTCGGGATTCCCCTCCCTTCTCGGTAATCACGGATATACTTCCCAAACCACCGATGGTTCAGAAGCCAATGGTAAGTCCGGTCTGAACTCCTCGCATAACAGGCGGCTGCCAGGAGAAAGAAAGGGGTGGTGGGCAGAACAGGGATAAAAATCCCGACGATTCCGAGGCCGACGAAGAACGTACCCAACCCCACCAAGAATGGCCTGACCCACGGAAGGCGTCGGGGCCGGTCTTGTCCGATTGGTTCCATGTCGGTCACCCTTTTTAAAAAAGGCTAATCAATTTTTTGGCAAAAGGCAACAGGAAGGGTCGGGCGGATTGAAAATATCTCGAAGAGGTCATAGAATGAGGATCGATGCATCTGCCCATCGCCCTCCTCGAGCGGAAGAAGATCCAGCGAATCATCTTTTCGGTTCGGTCCTCAGAGCCCCAGAAGATCTCCCTTCTCATGGAAAAGGCCTATGAGAGAGGAGGCTGGTGTTTCCATCTCCCCACCCCCCTCCATCTCCGATCCTTCGTCGCCCTGAGGGAATCCACCGGCGACGATTTTTTGATGGGCTTCGGTCAGATCGGGGCCGAATCGGGCGTCTCGCTGACGGGGAAACCTCTCACCCACTTTGCCTCGCGGATGGTTGCCACCATCGCCAAAAGCCTGGCCCCCCCTTCTTTGGTCAGAAAGTTTCCCCTCGAAAAGAACGGCGCCGAGGTCTTAACCCCGAAGGAGGTCGACCGGATGAGGTTCGATCCCTCCCTTTTCGACCAAGCCCTCCACCCCTTTCTCAGGCAAGAGATCCCGTTTCTCCTGATCGGAGGCCCATACGGAGATTGGCTTTTGGGCTTGGGAAGGATCGATCTTTTGAGATCGATGGTCTCGGCGATTCGAGAAAAAGGGAAGACCCCGATTTACCAGGGAGAATGGGCCCCCTTTGCCCTCCCAAAGGCCAAACCCCTCGACGTGGCCGCCTTTGCGATCCCGATTCACAAGGACGAGGGGAGGCTCCCTTTCGAGGAGACCTGCAAATTGATCAAAAAGTTCGAAAGGCCTGTCCTCGGCCTCCGTCCCTTTTCCAGCCCTCCGATAGGAAGAAGGGCAGAGGGCCCCTTCAGCCTTCTCCTCAAGGAGTTGAAAGTCTATTCGCTGATGGTGGAGGTCGCTTCGGAGCGAGATCTCGATCTTCTCTTCCGTTGGGCAGAAAAGGTCCCCTCCCTCATCCCGTTCCGAAGGACATGATGGCACCGGCCACCAGAGGGATGGTGAGATTGTCATCGAAGGGAAGGGGAAGCATCTCGACCAGGGTCGATCCGAGGGCGGCCAGGCTCCCCGAGAGCCGGTCGAGTCCGGGATAGAGCCAGACGATCAGGAGGGAGGAGAGCAAAAAAGCAATGCTTCCTTCCAGGGTCTTCCCCCAAAGGAAGACCCGGCCGAATCCTTTTCCCACGAAGGCGGCGGCCGTATCCGAAAGGATGAGGATCAACAGACTGGCGATGGCAACCGGTTTGGAAAAGAGGAGGATCGTCAGGAGGGAGGCAAAGAGGAAATAGGTCGAACCCATGAGCGTGAATTCCTCCTTCTCCCGCAGCACCCTCCGCACAAAGTATCTTCGAAACAGGCCGGCCAGACCCGGATGGATCAGGCGTAGGAGATCGACGAGGAGATAGAGGAGAAAGAACGGGACGAGAACGGAGAGAACCAACTTTTCGGAGGTGAAGGCATAACCCACGGGGATGACCAGTGTCCCCAGATGGACCATCTTTCGCTTAAACTCCAGGGCGGGTACCATTTCGTATCATCCTCCCGCTCGTCGCTTCCCCTCCCCAATCGCCCTCCTCAACCTCCCCAGCTCCTCGGAGGTCAGCAACCGATACTGACCGGGGGAGAGATCTCCGAGTTGGATCGGGCCGAAGGCCACCCGCTTAAGCTTCAGGACGGGGTGTCCGATCGCCAAAAACATCCTTTTGATGAGGTGATTCCTTCCTTCCGTGACCACCGATTCGATCCAGCAGTGCTTCTCGGTCTTTCGAAGGACCCGGACGGAGAGGGCCTTTGCCGGGCCATCCTCGAGGTGGAGGCCACGCCGAAGACGGATCAAGTCCCTCTCCTTGGGTATGCCCTCCACCTTGGCCCAATAAGTCCTCGGGATCGAAAAACGAGGGTGCGAAAGGCGGTAAAAGAGTTCTCCGTCGTTGGTCATCAAGAGAACCCCCTCGGCATCGAAATCGAGCCGGCCCAGGGGATAGACCCTCCACCTCACCCCCTTCATCAGATCCATGACCGTGGGTCTCCCCACGGGGTCTCTCACCGTGGAGAGGTAACCCTTCGGTTTGTAGAGGAGAAAGGTCACTTTGGGCTCCGGGGCAGGTAACCGCTTTCCATCGACCTTGATATGGTCCTTGAGGGGATCGACCTTGAATCCCAATTGTTCGACGACCTTTCCGTTGACGGTGACCCTCCCTTCGAGGATCATCTGTTCGGCTTCCCGTCTCGAAGCCACTCCCGCGCGGGCGATCACCTTCTGGATCCTCTCCAATCCCATAGGACCTCTTAATCCTGTGCTGGAAAAGGGGGACCTCCCCCCTCCTCCAATGGGGCCTCAGGCTCAGGGGGCGGTTCGATCTCCTTCAGGGTGGGCAGGTCCGAAAGGCTGTTGAGGCCGAAGAGTTCGAGAAAGGTCTTGGTGGTGCCGTAGAGAAGGGGCCGGCCGGGGATATCCTTCCTCCCGACAATCCGGATTAATCCTTTCTCCAACAAGGAGCGGATCACCCAGCCCGAGTCCACCCCCCGGATCTTCTCGATCGTGGGTCGGATGATGGGTTGTCGATAGGCAATAATGGCCAGGGTCTCCAGGGCGGACTGGCTCAGTTTTACGGGCTTCGCCTTCTTCATCCGGCTGACATACTGGGCCCACTGGGGCTTGGTCCTCAATTGATAGCCCCCTGCCACCTCGACCAACTCCAGGCCCCGATCCTCTGCCTCGCACCCCTTCTTGATCTCCATCAGGCCTTGGAGGATCGCCTCCTCGTTCCACTCCGGAAGAAGTTTGGAGAGGGTATCGAGGGCGATGGGGGAATCGGAAACGAAGAGGAAGGCTTCGAGAATCGGTCGGATATCGGTTCCGTTCATCTCCGGATCTCACCTCGGTTCATGAAGCTCGACCCTCTCGCCCGTGGTGATGGAAGAGATGGCGTGTTTATAAATCAACTCGTCCCCTTTCCCCCGGAGGATGAGGCAGAAGTTGTCGAATCCGTAGATGATTCCCTCCAGCTTCCTCCCTGTGGTCAGCTCGATGACCACCTGCGTTCGGTCCCGACGTATTTTGTTGAGAAACTGATCCTGGACATTGATCTGGTTTTTCGTCGTCACGGTCGTTCCCCCTCCCTCAAAAAAGCTTTCACCTCTTCGAAAATTCGCTTCCCCTCGGCAGAAGCATCCCGCCAGACCATCTCGGGATCGTGTCCGAACCAGGTCCACTGCCTCCTGGCATAGTGGCGGGTCTCCCGTTTCATCTGGTCGACGGCCTCCTCCCACGTCAGCTCTTTTAAAAGGAACTGGACCATCTGTTTATAACCCAGACCCTTCATGGGCTTCAATTCAGGCCCGTAGCCCCTCTTCAATAGCCCCTCGACCTCCTCGAGCAGTCCCAGTGCGATCATCCGGTCCACGCGCTGCTCGATCCGTCGGTAGAGTTCCTTCCGTTCCATCCATAGGCCGATCTTCAAGGTCTTATAGGGTCGGTCACCGAAACGGTGTTGCTTCCAATACCATGAGATCGGGATGCCGGTCGTCTCATAAACCTCCAGGGCCCTCACGGTTCGGATAAGGTCGTTGGGATGGATTTGAGAGGCCGCCTCCGGGTCCACGACTTGTAATCTTTGATAGAGGGTGGCCCTCCCCTTCTCCATCGCCTCCTGCCTCAACCTCTCCCTGAGAAGGGGATCGGTCTTGGGACTGGCAAAGAGCCCCTGTGTGAGGGCCCGCAAGTAGAGACCTGTTCCACCGACGACAAAGATCGGGGTCCCCTTCCTGTGGAGATCGTCGATGACCTTCCTTCCGAGCCTCCGATAGAGCTCCGCATGAAAGGGCTGATCCGGAGTCACCAGATCGAGCAGGTGGTGGGGGATCCCCCGCCTCTCCTCCAGCGTCGGTTTGGCCGTGCCAATATCCATATACCGGTAGACCTGCATGGAATCGGCATTGAGGATCTCTCCGCCGAAGGTCTCAGCCAGCTCGATCGCCAGCTTTGACTTTCCGACTCCCGTGGGCCCGGCGAGGATGACTACCCGAGGTCTCGTTTCGACCTGATCGTCGGCCATACGGAGTCGATTGTAATGAATTCTACGGGCCACTGCAACCGGCCGGGGTCCTTGAAATGGGGCCTCGATTTCATTACATTGGTGGGGGTATCTTGAACCACAATTTTTCTTGACCATGAGGGACGTCCGCGATCCATGGTCGGGAGGAGGCGACCATGTCATCCCAGCCGGTGACCCCTTCGAAAAACCACCCCGAACTCAGAAGCCTCTACCAGGTCTCCCAGCTCTCTCCCACCCTGCCGCCGAAGGACTATTTCCATCGGACGATGTCCATCCTCACCCAATTCTTTCCGGTGGGATATGCAGCCCTCATCCTCAGGGACGAGAAGAGAGGCGATCTTGAGGTGGAGGCCCTTTACGGAACGGCCATGGCGGATCATCCCCTTCAAGGGTCTGGGGGGAGGGGGATCGTTGGCGAGGTCATCGAGTCCCGGTCCCCCAGGGTCATTCAGGGGGACCTTCATGGGAGAGAGTGGGAAAATGCCGCCCCTGTTCGGGCCAGGCCTCCTTTGCTCTGTATCCCCCTTCTCGAAGGACATGGGGCGTTGGGCGCCTTCCTGATCAACCCCCTCATGGGCAACCGGGAGGACTTCGAAGAGGATCTTCAGTTCCTCACCGTCCTTTCAGCCCTCCTCTCTTCAGCGATCAAATACCACCGGTCGAAGAGCCAGGACGACCCTCCGGAATCAAAAAGATCGGCACCCTCCGCCCCCCTTCTCGAAGAGATCCTCAAGGAGAGGCTGACCGAATTTTTGAAAAAGGTCGATCCCTACGTGGAATCGAAGAGCCGGAGTGGACTGCTTCGGGATGTGGTCTCCTTGGTCGAAAAAATCATGATCAAATTGGCCATGGAACGGGTCAACCATGTGCAGACCTCCGCGGCCCTGCTCCTCGGGATCAATCGCAACACCCTGCGGGCGAAGCTGAAAGAGTTCAAGATCAAACCCCGCAAGACCGGAGGACCTCCTTAAAGAAGCCTCCGGTCTTCCCTTGAAATCGGTCGGACAAAAGGTCAAAATTTTTTCGATGGACGATCCCCAAAAGAATCGCGAGGAACTCGAGGGTCTTTCCAGGCGGTGGGGGGGATCGATCTTCGGCGTGGCGCCTTCGGCCCGTTTGACCCGGCAGAAGGCCCTGCTCCCGCCGGAGGTCTTTGACCGCTTACCCTTCGCCATCTCCATCGGTTATCATCTTTCGGATGCCGTTCTCGAAGGGATCGAAGAGGGCCCCACGCCCCACTATTTTCACCATTATCAGAGGGTCAACATCCTCCTCGATACGATCGCCCTCCAGATCAGCAGCGCCATCCAGGAGAAAGAGTTCCAGGCCATGCCCATAGCCGCTTCGCAGATCATCGACTGGAAAGGTCAGAGGGGCCACCTCTCTCACAAAGAGGTCGCTTGGGCCGCTGGTCTGGGCTGGATCGGAAGAAATAACCTTCTCGTCCACGAGAGGTTCGGTTCGAGAATCCGTCTCGTCACCATCCTGACAGACCTCCCCCTCCGATCCGATCCGCCTCTGGCCCGGGACTGCGGGCCCTGCCGTGCCTGCCTCAGGGTCTGCCCGGCCGGGGCGATCCGGGAGCGGCCCGAGGACTTCGACCACCTCGGGTGTTATGAACAGTTAAAACTCTTTTCCAAGACCCTCCACCTCAGCCAGCACATCTGCGGCCTCTGCGTGAAAGCCTGCCGAGGGAAGAGGCCCTCCCGATCCCAGGGGTTCGCCCCCTTACCGTAATGGAAATGGACGGAAGACCTATCCCCAACCAATTCGACATCATCGTGGTGGGAGGGGGTCATGCGGGAATCGAGGCCTCCCTGGCCTGCGCAAGGATTGGCCATCCCACCTTGCTGATCACCCAGAGGCTCGAGCAGATCGGTTATATGTCCTGCAATCCCGCCGTAGGGGGGCTTGCCAAAGGCCATTTGGTCAAGGAGATCGACGCCCTCGGCGGTGAGATGGCCCTGGCCACCGATGAGACGGGAATCCAGTTCAAGAGACTCAACACCGCAAAAGGCCCTGCCGTCCGCTCCTCCAGGGCCCAGGTGGATCGCCAATCCTACCGGCTGAGGATGAGGAAGGTGGTCGAGCAACAGAGGCATCTCTTTTTAAAAGAGGCCTCGGTCGAGGAGATCCTGACGGAGGGCCCAAGGGTGGTGGGGGTTCGAACCGATCGTAACGAGACCTTTTACGCCAAGGCCGTCATCCTCGCACCGGGGACGTTCTTGAACGGCCTCGTCCATATCGGCCTCGACCATTTCCCCGCCGGCCGGATGGGCGATCCGCCCTCCATCGGCCTTTCCCTCTCCCTTCGGAGGTTGGGATTTCGAATGGGAAGGCTCAAGACCGGGACCACGCCGAGGTTGGACGGAAAGACCATTGACTTTACCAGGCTGACCCCCCAGTACGGGGATGAGCCGCCCCTTCCCTTCTCCTTCTCAACGGAGAAGATCGAAAGGCCGCAGGTCCCCTGCTACATCACCTATACCAATCCCACCACTCACGAGATCATCCGTTCGGGCTTGGACCGGTCTCCCCTCTACTGCGGGATCATCAAGGGGATCGGACCGCGATACTGCCCTTCCATCGAAGACAAGGTCGTTCGGTTCTCGGAGAAACCGAGGCACCAGATCTTCCTCGAACCGGACGGAAGGGCGACAGACGAGATCTACCCCAACGGGATTTCGACCAGCCTCCCTCTCGACATCCAGCTCCGGATGCTCCGGTCGATTCAGGGACTGGAGGAGGTCGAAATCCTCCGGCCGGGCTATGCCATCGAGTATGACTTTGTCGACCCAACCGAGTTGAAACCCACCCTCGAAACGAAGAAGATCGAGGGGCTCTTCCATGCCGGACAGATCAACGGAACCTCCGGTTATGAGGAGGCGGCGGCCCAGGGCCTGCTTGCGGGCATCAACGCCTCCCTCGCCCTCCGGGGCGAGAGACCCCTCGTGTTGAAACGTTCCGAGGCCTACATCGGCGTCCTGATTGACGACCTGGTCACCAAAGGGACCTCCGAACCCTACCGGATGTTCACCTCCCGGGCAGAATACCGCCTCCATCTCCGGGAGGACAATGCCGACTTAAGGCTTCGGGAGATCGGCTACCGTGTCGGCCTGGTCAAGGAGGAAGCTTACCGGGCCTTCTTGGAGAAGAGAGGGGCCATCGAAAAGACCCTGGTGAGGCTCGGCCACATCAAGGTGAGACCCACGAGGGAGACGAACGAAACCTTTCACCAGAGGGGTTGGCCACCTTTGAGAAAGGAGACCCCCCTCCTCGAATTGTTGAAGAGACCAGAGGTCCGCTTCGACCACCTTTGTGCCTTCGATCCAGACCTCGAGGATCTTCCGAAGCCCGTCAAGGAGCAGGTGGAGATCCAGATCAAATATGATGGCTACATGAAGAGGGAGATGGAGATGATCGAACGGTTCAAGAGGTTGGAAGAGGTGATCTTTCCTGAGGGGTTCGACTTCGGATCCATCCTCGGCCTCTCCTCAGAGGTGAGGGAGAAACTGCTGCGGATCAGGCCGATCTCCTTGGGTCAGGCCTCGAGGATCTCCGGGGTCACCCCCGCGGCCCTCTCCATCCTGATGATCCATCTGAAAAAACAGGGCCATCTGTAGCGGGACCCGATGAAGGGCCTCTTCCCTTTAATACTTCACCTCCTTTAAAAAGAGGCCGTGGGCTGGGGCCGTGGGCCCGGCCATCCTCCGGTCTTTTGAATCGATCACCCTCTGGAATCCTTCCGCATCGATCTTGCCCTTCCCGACCTCGATGAGCGTCCCCACGATGGCCCGCACCATCTGCTTCAAAAAACCATTGGCCTCGATCTGAAACCGCATCAGGCCCTCCCCTCCCTCCCTCCACTCTGCTCGAAAGACCTCACGGATGGCGCTCTTCGCCGGAGACCCTGTGGAACGAAAGGCGGAGAAGTCATGTCTCCCCACGAGCCTCTGGGTCGCCCTTTTCACCTCCTCCCAGTCCAGGGGATAGGGAATATGCCAGGCATAGAAGCGATCGAAAACGGGCCTGAGGGGGCGATTCAAGATCCGGTACTCATAGATTTTGCTCTTGACCCCCCTGCGCGCATGGAAGGCCTCATCCACCTCCTCCACCTTCAGGACGAGAATATCTTCGGGAAGGAGGCTATTCAAGGCCCGATGGAGGGAGGAGAGATCAAGACCCTTTCGGGTCGTGAAATGGGCGACCTGACCGCAGGCATGGGCTCCGGCATCGGTCCTTCCCGATCCCACGAGGCGAACCGGTTCCCCCAGAATTCTGG
Source organism: Thermodesulfobacteriota bacterium (assembly GCA_026415035.1). Lineage (NCBI taxonomy): Bacteria > Pseudomonadati > Thermodesulfobacteriota > Thermodesulfobacteriota bacterium. Next base: position 114,569 of record JAOAHX010000003.1, read on the forward strand.
CCAGTCGTTCTTCAATCACCCCTTGGATGGTCTCGCCCTGGGCCTGGACCTGCCAGCCCCGGTAATTCGTCCCGTCGTATTCGATCAAGAGCTTGATCTTCCGAATCATCGCCGAAGTGGGTGCCCCTCTCCGGCGGGCCACCGAGGAGATCTTCCATCGAGCCATCTCGTGGCCCATCCGGGCCGGATCTTGATCGCTCCTTGCGGACAGACCTCTTGACAGCAGAAACAATGGATGCAACGGCCCTCATCGATCGAAAGCCCCTTGACCCCGTCCCTGAGGGCCCCTGGAGGGCAGACTTCCACACACTGAAGACATCGGACACAGGAGGTCGAATCGAGCACCGGCCTGGCCTGGAGCGCATTCTTGAGGCCTTTCTTCAGAAAGGAGGGCAGCGACCAATCCGTCCGGCCCACGCTCGGCAATTTGAAACGGTCGATCTTCGATCTCCCGATCCCCTCGCCCACGACCCGGATCTCCCCTGCCTCGATCCCCTGTTCGAGGCCGACACGATTGGTCAGGAGGGCCCTTCTTGGAAGTCCGAGGAGATCGCAGACCACCTGATCGAGGCTGAGGGAGGAGGGACTTGCCAGGAGGAGTCCGAGGGAGATCGGATCGCCGCTGTTCGGTCCGCTGCCCTCCATCCCGAGGATCCCATCGAGGATGGTCAATCGAGGTTGGACGATCTGGTAGAGATCGATGAGGACCTGGGCGAACCGGTAAGGATCCTCCCCGGCCTTGAGATGCCACATGGCCTTTCTCGTGCCCGGGATGCAACCGAAGAGGTTTTTGACCCCCAAGGTGAGAAGCATCTGGCCATGGGTCTTCCATTTCGGAAGGTTGATCACGACGTCCGCCTCGAAGACGGCCTGGTCGATCTCGATCTTCTTGAAGATCCTTCCGATCCTTTTCGAAGGGGGAACAGGCCGGTTGAATTCGATGATGGGACACCCCATCTCTTCTGCAACCCTTTGGATCCCTGCCTTCTCGGCCACGCTTTTGGCACTGCCGATGGCCGGGCTGTCCCCGAGGAAGGGGAGTCCTCCTGCCTCCTGGACCAGTTGGATGACGGCCTTGATGATCGAGGGGTGGGTCGTCACGGCACATTCGGGCCGCTTCCCGTAGAGGAGATTGGGTTTGAGGAGGACCCGGTCTCCCCTATGGACGAACGTCCCCATCCCTCCCAGAAGGTCGATGGATCGCCTGAGAGCCTTTAGGACCTCGGCCTCCTCATAACGATGACATCGAACGATCGATACCCTGGCCATGGCCTAATCGAGCTTCTCTTTTCCCGTCATCTCCTCGATCGATATTTCGACGATCGCCGTCTTTTTCAACTCCGCCGGTGGGATGGGACCATATCCGCCCTCCGGTTGATACTTTTCCATCAACCGTTGAAGGACCCTCTGCTTCTGGGCAGGGTCCTTCAAGAGTTTGGCCTTCCCCTTGACGAAGACGCTTCGATAAAAATATCCTGCCCAACAGGCATGGCCTGAGGCGGGGGCGTAGGCGATCGGTTCGTCCAGTTCGAAACAGACAGGACTCCCCCTCCGGAGGTCTGCTATCTTCTCCCCCCGGGGAGAGGAGTGGAGATAGAGCTTCCCCTCCATATAAATGAAGTTCACCGGTTTGATGACCGGATAGCCCGCCCGGTTGATCGTGGCCAGCCTTCCGACCGAGGATCGTCTTAAAAGGGATTGGAGGACCTTCTGGTCCATCCTTCTCTCCGGTCTTCGCATCGGCTTCTCCTGTTCCCTTCGTCCCTCACCCAAGGGGCCGTATCGCCCCTTCTCGAAAGACGGGGACGACTTCGGTCACGTCGATCCGGGCGCAAAAGGGAAGGTCCTCTTCGAAACCCCGGCCGATCAGATCCCGACCATGGATGGAAAGGCGGAAGGCCTCGGTCAAGTCGGCCTCGAACCTCCGGTAGAGGATGAGGGCCGCTTGACCGGCATCCGTGAGCTCGGCCTTCTCCCCGAGGGAGAGGATTCGGTGGATCAACATCCCCCCACAGACGACATCCTCGAGGGAGAACCGTCCTGTGTCGCCGGAGGGATAGATCAGGAGATCGTCTCCGGTGGCGACACAGCGTCTGGCCACCGCCCCGATATTGAAGAAGGCGCCGGCCAAGACCTCCTTCGCTGACATGACCGAATAAAAGGCCCGCGTCCCGTTGGTGGTCGTGAGGACAATCCTCTTGCCCCGGACCTTCTCCGGAAGATACTCCTTGGGCGAGTTTCCCAAGTCGAACCCATCGATCTTCCGGCTCCCCCGTTCCCCTCCCAAGAGGACGGTCCCTTCGGGAAACGTGCTCCCGCGCCGAAAGGCCTCCTCCACGGTGATCACAGGGAGGATCTCAAGGGCCCCCTGGGAGATCGCCTGGACGATCACGGAGGTGGCCCGGAGGACGTCGATGACGACCACGGTCTTTCGGCTCAGGGAGGAGGCAGGAACCGGGATGGGGAGGAGCTGGACATCGATCTGCATAGGACAAAAGGGGCTCAAAGGGCGAAGATCGATGGGCCGGAGGGTCCGATCAAAATCATCCCTGAAGAGACCAAAGCCTGAAGATCTGATCCAGGATCTCCTTCTTCCTCTTCAGCATCTCCTGTTTCGACCTGCACCGGACCTGACCGGCTGCGGCCCCGGGGTGACCATCCCCGATGTTGAGGGTCCGCATGATCTCGCCGATGTTCTTCTTCCCGTCTCGATTGCCGTGGATGGAGAGGGACATCGAAAACCCCAAGTGGTTCGTCTTCACCCTCTGTTCGATCAGGTTGTAAACCTCCAGGATCCCCTTGGCCTCTGGATAGAGCAGGAGGGCGAGGTTCTTGATCAAATGGGGCCTCCGTTGATAGGGCGTGAGATCGATGACCACGATCTCCTTCTTTGCATCCTGATCGAGGAACGAGGAGGAGTCTCGAATGATCTTGAGCATCCTCTCCTCCTCCTCCCGATACTGGACGAGCCTCTTTTGGACCACCTCGAGCCGGGAGACCGCTTCGATGGGACGGTCTCGGAGTTCCCGCACCAAGAGTCTCAGATAACCATTCTGATCTTCAACGGAAGGGAATTGGGCCTTCAAGCTCCAATCGATCCTTTTGCCAGGGGTCTCCCTCCTCCAGTCTTCGACGGAGGCATAGGTGAACCCATCGATGACATCGGCCTCCTCCACCGCCTGGAGAAAGTAAGAGGGAAGCTCCATCCTCTCGGAGAAGTACTCGAAGACGACCCGGCTGCAGCTCAAGGCCGGGGCGAACCGGCCCGGGATGGAGCGTGGATCGATCTTTCGGTATTCCAGCTCTTGGAGGTTTCCCTCATGGTGGTCGAACCAGAGCCCGCATTCGAGGGGGTAAGGGAGGTCGCAGACCACGTCCCTATCGGTGATGGTGATCTGGGAGCGTTGGATCGCCAGGGGCCCAGCGAAAAGGACCTTGCCCACGCCGAGGGCTCGGGCGCAGAGGGCCGCGCTCACGATGCCGTCAAAATCGTTGTGGGTGACGATCTTTTCAAAGGACTTCGTCCCGTCCCGATCCGGTCCGTTTCCCATAGATCCAAATCTAACAGAGTTGACAGGAGGGGTCAATGGCCTGCGGTCTTGACAACCCCCCGGGGGGGCCTTAAAATGAAATTGAAATTCAATTTCAATTGGGAAGCCGGCCAAGCCGTTCCCTTAGGAAGCGAAGGTGGGGATGAAGTCCAACCGATGGAGGGCCCTGATTTCGGGAGAGGGGTTGAAGTCCACCCATCAACGGGCGGAGATCTTCGAGGTCTTCCTAAACTCGGAAGGGCATAAAAACCTGGCCGAGATCCATGCCCTGGTGGTGAAACGCAATCCGAAGATCGGCTACACCACGGTCTACCGCACCCTCAAACTCCTCACCCGACTCGGATTGGCCGCAGAGCGAAAATTCGAGGGAGGGGAGACCCGATACGAGCCCATCCAACGAGGGGGACACCACGACCACCTGATCTGTCTCCGGTGCGGAAAGATCGTCGAATTCAGAGACGAGGGCCTTGAGGCGATCCAGAACCGGATCGCCAAAGGCCATGGATTCAAGATCTTCCACCATCGGATGGAACTCTACGGGTATTGCAAGCCCTGTCTGGCCCATCGAAGTTCTCTCAAACACCCCGGAGAAGCGCCCTGATTATGAAGAAGAACCCAGCTCCCAACCCCTTGGAAGGCCGGATCATCCTGATCGGCAATCCCAATGTGGGGAAATCGGTCATCTTCAACTACCTCACCGGGAAATATGTCACCGTCTCCAACTACCCCGGGACGACCGTAGAGGTGGCCACGGGAACGCTCTCGCTCAGGGGGAAGAAATTCCAGGTCATCGACACCCCCGGGATCAATTCCCTCATCCCGACCTCCGAGGACGAGAAGGTGACGCGGGACATCCTCCTCCAGGACGTCCAGGAAGGGCCCTGCCATCTCGTTCAGGTCATCGACACCAAAAACCTTCGAAGGGGGCTTCTCATCTCCCTCCAGTTGCTCGAGATGGGGCTCCCCTTTACGGTCGTCCTCAATATGTGGGATGAGGCCAAAAGCAGGGGGATCGAGATCGACCTGAAGACGCTCTCCAGAGAGTTAGGCCTGCCGGTCCTGAGGGCCGTGGCCACCCGGAAAAAAGGGCTGGAGAAGATCAAGGAGCATGTCCAACAACCTGGGCCGGTCAACACCCCCTCCCTGAGTTACACGGATCTTATCGAAGAGGGCATCTGCCGGATCCTTCCCCTTCTGCCCGAAACCCCGATCGCGAAAAGGTCGTTGGCCTTGATGCTCCTCTCCGGAGATGAGAGCCTTGTGCAATGGCTCCATCGCCACCTCTCCCCGGAGGAGATCGCCAAGATCGAGAGGATCCGACAGGAAGTTCAGGCCTCATATCAGGACCCCATCGGATACCTCGTCAACCAGGTTCGCCTCAAAAAGGTGGACGAGATGCTTTCCCGGGTCCAGACCTCCTCCGAGGTCGTTCCGAAAACCCTCTCCCTCTTCCTCGGAAGGTTGACCATCCACCCCCTCTGGGGCATCCCCGTCCTCCTCGTCGTCCTCTTCCTCCTCTATCAATTCGTGGGGGTATTTGGGGCAAAGATCAGCGTCGACTTCCTGGAGGAGACGCTCTTTGGGGAGTGGTTGCTCCCGCCCTTGATCGAGTTCGTCCGACGAACCCTGCCCATCCAGTGGGTCCAGGACCTGCTGGTGGGGCCCTATGGTATCTTCACCATGGCCCTCACCTATGCGATCGCCATCGTCCTTCCGATCGTGGGCTGTTTCTTCCTCTTCTTCGGCCTGATGGAGGACTCCGGTTATCTGCCGAGGCTGGCGGTCATGACAAACCGCCTCTTCAAGAAGATGGGGCTCAACGGCAAGGCTGTCCTTCCCATGGTCCTGGGCCTCGGTTGCGATACGATGGCGACCATGACCACCCGGATCCTCGATACCGAAAAGGATCGGACGATCGTCACCCTTTTGCTGGCCCTCGGGGTCCCCTGTTCCGCCCAGCTGGGCGTCATCCTCGGAATGTTCACGGGCCTTCCGGCCTTTTATGTCCTCCTCTGGGGGGGGCTGATCGCCACGGTCATAATCGTGGTGGGATATTTAGCGGCCAAGGTTCTCCCTGGAGAGGGCTCCGATTTTATCTTGGAGCTCCCTCCCCTTCGTCTTCCCACCCTCTCCAACATCCTCGTCAAGACCCTCGCCCGGATCGAATGGTATCTGAAAGAGGCTGTCCCTCTCTTCGTCTTGGGGACGCTCCTCCTCTTTCTCCTCCATCAAACCGGTGGGCTGACCTTTCTCGAAAAGGTCTCCACCCCCCTGGTCGTCCACCTGCTGGGCCTCCCAGCCAAGGCGACCGAGGCCTTCATCGTCGGCTTCCTCCGGAGAGACTATGGCGCGGCCGGCCTCTACATGCTGGCCCGAGAGGGACTTCTCAATCCCCGCCAAATCCTCGTCAGCCTGGTGACGATCACCCTCTTCATCCCCTGCGTCGCCCAGTTCTTCATGATGATCAAAGAGAGGGGGCTGAAAACGTCTCTCTTCATCACGGGCTTCATCCTCCCCGTTGCCTTCGGGGTGGGTGCCCTGCTAAACTTCGTGATGGCCCTGGTGGGGCGATGAAAATGAAAGGTACCCCCTCCACACGCTGTCCCCTTTGCGCTCAGCCCTTCACCCCGGGAGAAGGCCCCTGTAGAGGGTGCCTCTTCTCGAAGGGCTGTGACCTTCTCTGCTGCCCCCACTGCGGCTACTCCTATCGAGAACGCTCCGCTCTGTTGGAGCTGTTCAAATCTCTGTGGAGGAAGGTGAAGCAATGAAGCACGACGAATCCCATCGAAGCAAAGGGCCCCATCGAAGGGGACAGGGAGATCCGCAGGCCTTCCATCCTGACCGGATCGATGAGGTCCTCGAACTCATCTGGACGTTGAGGGAGAAAGGGATCTCCGGCCTCGATCAGCTTCTGGCAGAGGTCAACGACCTCGAAGCCCGATCGATCCTCCGACAGATGGTCAAAGATGACCTCTTTGAACTCAAAGACAACCGGGTCCTCTTAAAGGACCGGGGAGAGGAAAAGGCGAGGGAGATCATCCGCCGCCATCGTCTGACCGAACGACTCCTCTCGGAGATCTTCGAGATGTCGGAGGAAGAGGTGGAGATGGAGGCCTGCAAATTGGAGCATATCCTCAGTCCCGGGGTGACCGACAGCGTCTGTACCTTTCTCGGCCACCCTCCCACCTGTATCCATGGCAAGCCAATTCCGAGGGGGGAGTGTTGTGCCAAATTTAAGAAGGAGGTGCCTCCCCTGGTCATCCCCCTCTTAGACCTGGGGTTGGGCGAGGAGGGGCGGATCGTCTTCATCGCACCCAGGTCCCACCCGCGGCTCCACCGATTGAGCGCCCTGGGCATCGTTCCGGGAAGCGTGGTGCGGATGCATCAGAAGAACCCTTCTTATGTGCTCCAGATTGGAGAGACGACCCTGGCCCTCGATGAGGAGGTGATTAAGGACATCTATGTGAAGAGGGGTTCTAAAGGGGTGGGTTAAAATGGGGGGTCAGCTTTGGGATCCCCCTTCTTTTTTGCCCTCGCCCTCCAGGCGGCGGCGTTCCATCTCTTCCTGGATGAGCGCGCCGAGGCTGTTCAAGCTCCCACTCTGATTCGATAGGTACCGTTCGACCTCCGACTTCTCCATCCTCTCCTTCAGGCCCTTCAGGCTCAGCCCGATCCTCCGCTCTTGGGGATCGACGTGGAGGACGAGGGCGGTGACCGAATCGCCCGATTTGAGGACATCGGAAGGCCTCTCCACCTTCTCTCGACTGATCTCGGAGACATGGATCAGCCCCTCGATCCCTTCTTCGAGTTCGACAAAGGCGCCGAAATCGGTTACGTTCGTCACCCTTCCATGGACGATCTCGCCCTTCCGATAACGCCGGCTCACCTCTTTCCATGGATCTGGGGCCAACTGTTTGATGCTCAGGGAGAGGCGCTCGTTTTTCGGATCGACGCTCAGGATGACGGCCTCGACTTCCTGTCCCTTCTTAAAGAGTTCGGAGGGGTGTTTGACCTTCTTTGTCCAAGACATTTCCGAGACGTGGACCAAACCATCCACTCCCTCTTCCACGCCGACGAAGATCCCGAAGTCGGTGATCGTCTTCACCTTGCCTGAGATGCGCATGCCCGGGGGGTATTTCTCTGCGATCACCTCCCAGGGATTGGGGGTGACCTGCTTCATCCCGAGAGAGATCCGGCGCTTCACCGGATCGCAGTCGAGCACCATCACCTCCACCCGATCGCCTTGGCGGACGACCTTGGAGGGATGCTTCATCTTCTTCCCCCAGCTCATCTCCGAGATATGGACCAGGCCCTCGAGGCCTTCCTCGAGTTCGACGAAGACCCCGTAATCCGTGATATTGACGACCTTCCCCTGGACCCGTGTGCCCGGAGGATACTTCTCCAGGGCCGTATTCCAAGGATCCGGAAGGGTCTGTTTCAGACCCAACGAAACCTTCCCTTTCTCCCGATCGAAGTGGAGGACCTTCAAGGTCAGCCGGTCTCCAACCGAAAGTTTCTCTGAGGGATGTCCCACCCTTCCCCAGCTGATGTCGGTGATATGGAGGAGGCCATCCAATCCGCCCAGATCGACGAAGGCGCCGTAATCGGTCAGGTTTTTAACGACCCCCTCCACAAGCTCTCCCTCCTGGAGTCGATTCAGGGTCTCCTCTCTCAGGATCCTCCGCTCCTCCTCCAAGAGGACCCGCCGGGAGAGGACGATGTTATTTCGCTTCCGGTTGAACTTGATCACCTTGAAGGGGAACCTCTGGCCGATCAGTTCGTCCAAGTTTGGGACCGGTTTCAGGTCGATCTGGGACCCGGGCAGAAAGGCGTGGATCCCGCCGATGTCGACCGAGAGCCCTCCTTTGACCTTGGAGACCACCTCGCCCTCGATCACCTCGCCCTCTCGGAAGGACCGCGTCACATCCTTCCAGATGTTGATCCGGTCCGCCTTCTCCTTAGAGAGGATGAGAAATCCTCCCTCTTCATCCTTCTTCTCTAAATAGACATCCACGGAATCGCCCACCTTGAGGTCCACCTTTTTGTTCCTCTTTCGAAACTCCTCCATCGGGATCTGGCCTTCGCATTTGTACCCCACGTCCACGGTCACATGGTCGGGCGTGATCTCGATCACCGTCCCTCTCAAGATCTGGCCTTCCGTGATCTCCTTGAAGCTCTCCTCATAAAGGGTTTTAAAGTTTTCCGTCTCCTCCCTGCGATGGTATGGGGTCGCTCCTTCCTCTGGTCCCTTCTCCTCCTGAGGACCCTCTTTCAAAGCTTCCATTGCAGGTGCCGATCCATTCTTCTCCATTCAAAAAAACCCCCTTCTCGCCAAAGTTCAGTTGTTTATACCACACCTATAAAAAAAAGACAAATCGTCTATCTCCCTTTCCGATGGAGATTCCTTAAGGCCCTCACCACCTCCTCGATCACCCAGGAGGGGGTGGAGGCCCCTGCCGTCACCCCGATCTTCTCTTTTTTATAGAGCCATTCGGGGCGGATCTCGTCCGCGGTCTCGATGGCGTAGGTGGCGGGTTGAACTTCGCGGCAGATCTCTCCCAGCCTTCGGGTGTTGGCGCTGTTGTATCCCCCGATGACGATCATACAGTCGGCCTTTCGGGCGATCTCCACCGCCTCCTTCTGCCGGAGGGTTGTGGCATGACAGATCGTATTGAAGACCCTGACCTCCTTGGCCCTCGATAGGCTTGCCCGGACGACGTCTCGAAATCGGTCGAAGGACTGGGTGGTCTGGGCGATGACGCCCAGCTTCTTCCAGGGCCCCATCCGGCTCACTTCTTCGGAGCCCCTGACGACGACGACCTCCCCATCGAGGTAGCTCTGGATGGCCTCGACCTCCGGATGGTCGGGGTCCCCAACGATCATGAGGGCATAACGATTCCTGCAGAGAAATTTCGCATGGAGGTGGGCCTCCTTCACGATAGGGCAGGTGGCATCGACGATCCGGATCTTCCTTTTGGCCTTCAGGCGTTGAAGATCGGTCAAGGAAACCCCATGGGATCGGAGGATGACGGTCCCCTGGGCGATCTCTTCGACTCGATCCCTGACCTCGATTCCGAAGGTCTCCAGATAGGAGACGGCTTGTGGATTGTGGATCAAAGGCCCGAGGGTATAAAGGGGAGGGCGATGTCTCCGGGTGGCCTCCAGGGCCATCTCCATCGCCCGCTTGACACCGAAACAGAACCCCGCCGACTTAGCGATGAGCAGCTTCACCCGACCCTCGCTTTTCGTGAATCACGCGGACCATCACCTCCACAACCTCCTCTACCGAACGGTCGGTGGAGTCGATCAGGTAGGCATCATCGGCTTTTCGAAGGGGTGAATGGGATCGGCTCATATCGCTCCGGTCCCTCTCGGTCACTTCCCGCAGGGTCTCCTCGAAACCGACCGAGAGGCCTTTCCCGACAAGCTCCTGGTGTCGCCTCCTCGCCCTCTCCTCCGGGAGGGCGTCGAGGTAGAATTTCACATCCGCATCGGGAAAGACGACCGTCCCGATGTCCCTGCCCTCCAAGACCACGCCCCCCATCTGCCCCATCTCCCTCTGAATTCGGACCAGGGCCTCCCTCACCATTGGGCTTCGAGAGATCTCCGAGGCAAACCGGCTGATCTCCGGGGTGCGGATGGCCTCGGTGACATCCTCCCCGTTACAGAGGAGACGATTCCCCTTCCCGTCGTTCAGAAAGGAGAGACGGATCGAAGCGAGCAGCTGGGAGAGGCCTCTTGTGTCCTCCGTCCCGATGGCCCTTTTTCTCATCTCGAGGGCGACGGCCCGGTACATGGCACCCGTATCGATGTAGAGGTAGCCCAACCGTTCTGCCAGCGCTTTGGCGGCCGTGCTCTTGCCCGCTCCGGAAGGCCCGTCGATGGCGATGATCATTCGCTTCTCCGCACACATGTCCAGCCAAACCTGAGGAGGGAAGAAGGGATGTCAGGTGCTCTCAAAACAAATCGGGTTTACCACATCGCGGAACAATTTTCAAGGATGGGGCGCCAAGGGATCGGACCCGCAGGTCCGCCCGAAACCCTGGGCGAAGGCCTCTCAGAGGCTCTCTCCCTGAATCCGGTTGAGGCCCTTGCTCAAGGCCTCGTCCGTCTCAAGGGCCAGCTCGCAACCAAGATCCGCGATCTGCAGGAGGTAGGGGAAAGGGGCATTGGGGTCCACTAACGTTGACGTCCTGGGCAACCCCCCTGGAATATCGGCCGTACGGTAGTAGATCACCCCTCTTTCAACCCATGAGGGAGGAGCCTTCTCTGCTCAGGAGGCGCCTTCCCACCCATTCGACCATCTCTTCGGTGGCCTTGGAGAATTCCCTCGCCGTGGCGATCATGGCCGGATGGGAGATAAATTGGTCCGGCGTGTAACCCTCTTCGTCATATGCCCTCTCGAAATACGGGATCCTACGGAGTTTATCGAGGACCGCCCGAGGCACCTCCGCATCGATCTGGGGGGTGAAGGTCACGCCCTCGAGGTTATCGAAGACGGCCTCGATGAAAGGAGGCGGACAGGTGAAGACGATGTCCCCGCCGGCCAGCTTCTCGAGGTGCCAGCAGTGCTTTCTTCCGTCGACCACCGGACCGATCCTCATCGAACAGATCAGCATTTTGCTCGGGTAACCCCTCTCTTTGAGGAGCCAGTAGGCCTTCTTGAAGATGGCGATCTCTGCCCACCGGACATCGGCCTCGGTGAGATCGATCTTCAAGGCCTCCGCCTCCCTGCGAAGGTCTCCGAGATCTCCGTAACGAGCCGTCATGTGGGTGATGACGGATCGCCACCGGGACAGATCGACGCCGTTTTTTTTAGCTATCTCCAGGCCCTCCTGGACCGCCTTCGCACAGGCCATCAACTGGGGAAGCACGAAGGTGAGGGTATTGTTGGTGGGGATGCCCAGGGATGTGAGAAAACGGATCACCTCATAGCCTTCCTTGGTCCCCGGCACCTTGATCATCACATTGGGCCCGAGGCTTGCCAAGTCGAGGGCCTCCTCGATCATCCTCTTCGCATCGGTGAGATGCCTCGGATCGACCTGGCCGGAGAGGTAACCGTATCGAAAGCCCGAGCGTCTGAACACCTCTAAAAACATCTCGGCCCCTCTCCGGATGATCTCCTTGTAGGTCATCCAGAAGAGCGACTCCCGATCAAGGGTCCCGTAGGTTTCCAGGAGGCGATCCACGATCTCGTCGACGTAGGGGCCCCTCGCCTTCATCACGTTTAACGAAAGGGGCGGATTCGTGGTCACCCCACGAAAAAGGGTATCGCCTGGACGATCGGAATCGAAAAGCCGCTTCAGGCTCTTTTGCAGGGCTTCAGCCCTCTCCGGGCCGACCCGCTGCAGAAATCCCTCGGCCCAGCGGTCATAAATCAGCGGCGAGGAATCCCACCAGATCTCCGCCCCGGGGTGGGTCTCCATCAATCTTTCAAAAGGCGTTGGCTGGGTCATGCCTCCTTCTCCCCACGCCTCTGCTGGATGAAACGCCGGAGGGCCTGGACACAGAGGGCGTTCTCTTCCTGCGTCCCGACACTGATGCGGAAAAGCCCCCCCCTGCCGCGGAAGGGCCCAAAGGGTTTGAGGAGGATTCCTGCCTCTTCCAGCAGGTGCTCCACCACTTCTTTCCCCGTGACCCCAGCCTCCGTCGCATCGACGAGGACATAATTGCCGTGAGAGAAATAGGGCCTCACCCCCGGGATTTTTGAAAGCTCCTCGCAAAGGTATTGGACACCGGCATTATTATAGGCGGCCTTCCGCCTCATCTCCTCCATATCATCCAGGACGGCTTCGGCCGCGGCCAAGGCGAGGAGGCTCGTGTTCCAGGGGAGCTGCATCTTCCGAAAATACCCGATCAGGGCCTCGTCGGCTAAGGCATAGCCCAACCGGATTCCCGCGATGCCGTAGGCCTTCGAAAGGGTATGGGAGACAACGAGATGGGCATATTCCCGGACCAGGGGGGCCTTCGATTCATGCTCTGGATGATATTCGAGGTAGGCCTCATCGATCAGGAGGGGAATCCCGAGTTCCACGAGCTTCATGAGGTCCTCGTCCGGGATGAAATGGCCGGTCGGGTTATTGGGCCTGCAGACCACCATCAATTTGGTCTTGGGGGTCACCGCTCGGAGCATCGCCTCCACATCGTATTGAAAATCCGGGGTCAGGTCGACGGAGACGACCTGACCTCCCACCGCCCGGGTCCGGAGGGCATAGAGGGAGAAAGTGGGAGAGGGAAGGACCACTTCATCCCCCGGGGCGACGAAGAGGCGAACCACCATGTCGATGATCTCGGATGACCCGGAACCGAGATAGACATTTTCCGGACCGAGGTCATAAAGTTTCGCGATCTTTGCCCGGAGGCGGGGTCCGTTATCGGGATAACGATTTCCCATCTTGGCTGCCTCAAGAATCGCCTGAAGAACCCTCTCGGAGGGGGGGATCGGGTTCTCGTTGACCATCATCCGTTTGAGTTCAGGTCTCGACCAGGCGAGCGTCAGGTCCTCGGTATCGTAGGGGTTCACCTGGTCCATCCAAGGAACGAGATAGCGCTTGAAGTCACCCATGCGTCCTCCTGTCCGTTCGGTCCGTTTCCATAGAAACAGAAACTCGCCCTTCCGATTTGAGGCCGGCAGGCCTCCTCGCGGGGGTCAACCCTTCTACCTGTCTACACAGGTAACCAGAGGAAAAGCTCTTTGTCAAGAGGGCCTGTCCTCGAGATCGCACCGGTACCTCCCCGATTCCACCTCGAAGACATATTTGTCCCCCCGGTGATAGGCGTGGAGGACCTCCACCGGTATGTTCTTCGAATCATAGATCACGCTTTCGAGGAAAATGGCGGGCGAGTGGGGCGGGACCTCGAGCCATCGGGCATCCTCCGGGGAGAGGAGGACCGCCCGGAAGGTCTGGATCGAACGGTGGAGGTCGACGCCGAACCTTTTGGTCAGGAGATGGTAGAGGGAACCCGTTAAGCGCATTTTGAGTAGGGGCCGGTACTCCTGATAGGGCAGGTAACTCCGTTCGATCACCAGGGGGAGCCGATTGCCCAACCGGAGCCTCTCGGTGAGGATCACCCGCCTCTCCCGACCCAGCATCAATTTTTCGGCCACGTTGGGAGGCGCCTCGATCACGGCCTTGTGAATCAACCTCGTCTTTGGGGTGATCCCCATGCGGATCATATCGTCGGTAAAGCTGGAGATGTTCTGGAGGGAATATTTGACCGGTTGGACCGCCCGGCCGAGGACGAAGGTTCCCACGCCGTTCTTTTTCTTGACGATCCCCTTGGCCACCAAATCCGCGATCGCCTGCCGGACGGTATTCCGGTTCACCTGGAACCACTCCGCCAGTTTCGATTCCGAGGGTAATTTGTCGCCGGGCTTAAAACGGCTCTTCTGGATCATCTCCATCAACCAGTGGCTGATCTGGAGATATTTGGGAACGCCCGATTCGAGCGAAAAGGTCTCGGCCATCCCCCCTCCTTTTTTCATTTCGGGGAAACCATCCCTCCCAAGGAAGACCGCCCGGTCACCAGCCGAATCGTGAGCAGGGCGAGGACCACGATCCCCACGACCACCGTGCACATGGCGTTGGCACTGGCCGTTCGGCCGTCCACATCGAGAAAGATGATCTCAATGGCCGCCAGCTTGATGGTGGCGGAGACTAGGAAGATGACCGCACTGATGGTGGTCATCGCCCTCATGAAGAAGAAGGTGGCGGTGGAGAGAAAGGCCACCTTCGACAGGGGAAACACCACCCGGGTGAACGTGGAGATAGGGCCAGCCCCCAGGCTGACGGCCGCCTCCTCCACCGATCGATCGATCTGTTTCAGGTTGGCGATGCTGGTGAGCACGCCCAGTGTGAAATTGCAGACGATGATATTGATGATGATGAGCCAGATCGTCCCGTAGAGGAAGAAGTAGGGTTTGTTGAAGGCCAGGACATACCCCAGTCCCATCACCACCCCGGGGATGGCGGCGGGCAAGACGCAGAGGGTATACAACATCTGCTCCCCTCGGGGTCGTTTCTTTTCGAGGAGGTAGCCTGCCAGGAGCGTCAGAAACCCGCCTGCGATGGCCACGACGATTGCCACCAGGAAGCTCGTCCAGATCGGAGCATATTTATAACTGATCATGGTCCGGAGGGTTCCCTCCGGCAGGATCGAGGCCCAGAAGTCCGTCCAGAGAGGGGCATGGGCGCCGAGGGAGGGAAAATCGAAATGTTTCAGGGTAAGGGAAAAATCGTAGGGCCACGTCCGAACGAAGGAGCCGAGAAAGACCGTGGCGAAGACGAGCAGGATGCAGAGACTGATCAGGCTGCAATAGAGGGTAAACCCCCATTTCTTCAAAGGCCTGGAGGGGGGCAGAAAAGGACGGGCCTGTCCGCTGATGAGGGCATAACTCTTTCTCGACAGGTAGTAATTGAGGGCGAAGGCCGTGATGGAGGGAACGAGGAGGATGACGCTGATGGTCGCCCCCAAGTCGAAACGCTGAAGCCCAAAGACCTGAGAGACGATCTCGGTCGCCAGGACGGAGTAATTCCCTCCGATGACGACCGGGATACCAAAATCCGTGATCGTGAGATTGAAGGTCAAGGCCGCCGCACTGGCGATCCCGTACTTGGCCGAAGGAAGCGTCACTTTATAGAAGGTCTTCCATGCCGATGCCCCCAGGCTTTGAGCCGCCTCGTCCAGCCGGGTATCGACCGCGGACAGGGTCGTGTAAAGGATGAAAAGGGCATTGGGAAAACAGTAGAGGCACTCCCCAACCACAATCCCCGTGGCCCCATAGATATTCCAGCCGGTGTCGAGGAGGTGACGGGTGATCAGACCATTTCGGCCGAAAAGGAGGATCAGGGCGAGGGCCTGAATGATCGTGGGGGCGATGAGCGGGAAGGTGGAGATCGTATAGAAGATGCCCTTACAGGGGATGGTCGTCCGGGTCAAACCATAGGCGAAGCCGAAGGCGGCGACGGTCGTGATGGCCATGGTCAGGAGGGAGACGTAGAGGCTATTGGTCAACGATCGGAAGATCCTCGGGTTTGAGAAATAGGTGACGTAGTGTTCGAGGGTCAGTCTCCCCTCTTTGAAGAAGCTGAGCCGGCAGATATCCACAAGGGGGTAGAGCAGAAAGAGGATGAGGAAGCCCGTGAAGAAGGCAAAGGCGATTCCGGTAAAGGCCCGATCGGCCGTGATCCGACCCGGAGACAGGGACGCCACCAGGGAAACGGGACGGAGGGGTCCAGCCCGATTCACCGCTCTTCCTCTGGATAGATCAGAAAGGACTCGGGAGGGAAATGGAGAAGCACCTCCTCCCCCTGCCTCAATCCTTTCTGCTCGAAGACCTTCTCGATCACGTCGGCGATCACTTCCTCTCCTCCCGTCTCGATCACGAGTCGAACCGCTGCCCCCAGGAAGGTGATCACGTCGATCTTTCCGGGGAGGAGATTAAAGGGGATCGCAGAAAGCATCGGGTCGCCGGGCCTGAAGATCTCGATCTTCTCCGGACGGATGGCCAGGATCACCTCTCCCTGGGCTGGCCCCCCTGTCGGACTGACCTTCAAGCTCCATCTTCCGGTATCGACCACATCACCGATGCGACGCCCTTTGAAAAAGTTGGAGGTCCCGATGAAATCGGCCACGAAATTGGAATTTGGAAATTTATAAATCTCGATGGGCCTTCCCACCTGCCGGACCTGGCCGCCTTCCATCACGACCACGCGATCGGCAATCGAAAGGGCCTCCTCCTGATCGTGGGTGACATAGATCATCGTCTTCCGGAGCTCCTGTTGGAGCCGTTTGATCTCGGCTCGCAGCTTGACCCGGATCTTGGCGTCGAGGGCGCTCAGGGGTTCGTCCAGGAGGAGAACCTGCGGATTGGGTGCCAAGGCCCGGACCAGGGCCACCCGTTGCTGCTGACCCCCGCTGAGCTGGGCAGGGTAGAGGTTTTTCCAGTCCCGGAGGCCTACAAGGTCCAGCATCTCGTCGACCCGCTGGGCGATGGCCTGCCGGCTCATCTTTCTCATCTTCAGTCCGAAGGCGATGTTCTCCTCCACCGTCATGTTGGGAAAGAGGGCATACGACTGGAAGACGATGCCGAACTCCCGCTTCTGGGGGACGAGGTGGTTGATCACTTTTCCCTCGAACAAGATCCTTCCTTCGGTTACGGTTTCGAACCCCGTGATCATCCTCAGGATCGTCGTCTTCCCACACCCACTCGGACCGACGAGGCAAACCAACTCTCCTTCCTCGATCTCCAAGTTGACCCGATCCACCGCGGTCAGGGCGCCAAACCGCTTGGTCAGGTCTTCCAGCTTGAGGTTTCTTCCCATGCCTCCAGGTCACCTTTCCCCAATGCGATTTAATGAATTTTTCGACCGATGTCAATAAAAAAGGGCATCCCACCCTAAAGCAGGATGCCCTTTCAAACCCTCTTCCCTTTCATCGCAAGAAGAGGCTCTCCCATTTCTTCAAAATCTCATCCCGGTGTTTGGCCTGCCAGGCAAAGTCCATCGGATAGAGTCTGATCTCGGACAATTTGGGAAGATCGGGTCGGGTGGGAATTCCCGGAAGGGTGACGCCATACTTATATTTTGCATACTCCCTCATGGCGCTTTCGCTGATCGCCCAATCCAAGAACTTCTTGGCGGCGGCTACGTTTTTGGCCCCTTTGAGCAGGGCGTTGGCCTCCACTTCGTAGCCAGCCCCTTCGATCGGGAAGACGAACTCGACCGGAAAGCCCTGCTTCTTCTGTTCGGCCACCACATAATCGAAGGAAGCGCCCACCGCGAATTCACCCTGGGCCGCCATTTTGGCCGGTCTCGAACCGCTCTTGATATACTGGCCGATATTCTTATCGAGTTTTTTCAAAAATTCCCAGCCGTCTTCCTTCCCTTCCTTGGCCCCGTACATCTGGAGGATGCTCGAGACCTGAAGGAATCCCGTTCCGGAGGCCACCGGATTGGGCATGGCGATCAGTCCCTTGAACCTCGGATCGAGCAGGTCGTTCCAGCCTCGCGGCATGGGCAACCCCTTCTCCTTCAAGACCTTCGTATTGACGCAGAAGGCCGCGATGTACATATCGATGCCGACATATTGAAATTCAGGATGGACAAATCGCTTCTCCAGCTTCTCGACCCCCCTGGGTTTATAGGGTTCCAGCATCCCTTTGAGGATAAAATCCTCCATATTGGTTACGGCCCATCCCCAGATGAGGTCGGCCTGGGGGTTGGCCCTTTCGGCCAGCATCCTGGCCCCTAACTCCCCTGTGGAGAGTCGAATGATGTGGATGTCCAAGCCGGGGAGTTCCTTTCGGGCCAGTTTCAGGTACTCGGCCACCTCATCGGTCTCAAGGGAGGTGTAGACCACCACCCTCTCCTGCGCCAGGCCGGCACCGATGAAAAAGGTCAGGACGATCCATACCGCTCCTCCAATCCACCCGATTCGTTTCATAAGCTTCTCCTCCTTGCTCCCCCTTGAATTTCAGGTGACCTTGATATGTCCCGAAGGGGACCTTTTCTCCTTCTTCCTTCGCGTCGCCTCCCGTCTTCTTCTATATCTATCGAAACCCACCCCTTTTGTCAATTCCCCTTTTTCGGGGTTCTCCTCAAATCCCGAAGCTTCTCGGATTCAGGCATGAGGGAGGAAGGCTCTTCCGAAAAGGCCTTGGCCGATCTCGATCTTCAAGGTTGCACTGGCGATCTGCATCGCTTTTACATCCCGGAGGTAGCGCTCGAGGGGGAGTTCCCTTGAGTATCCCATCCCCCCGAAGACATCCATCGCATGATCCACAACCCTATAGGCCACCTCCCCGCCCAGCAAATTGGCCATCGCCGCCCACACCGAGGCCTCCTCAGTCCCCCTCTCGATCATTGAGAGGGCTTGAAAACATAAGAGCCGTGCCGCTTCGAGGGAGGTTCGATCCTCGGCCAACCTGAATTGAATCCCCTCAAACTTGCCCAGAGGTTTCCCGAAGACCTTCCGGACCTTGGCGTAGTTGACCGCATCCTCCAGGGCTTGTCTTGCTGTCCCAAGGGCGATTAATCCTGTAAGAGACCTCTGCTCCTGGACGGTTCTCTTCAACATCAGGAGGGCACTCCCTTCCTCCCCGATGAGATTCCCGTGAGGGATCTCTACCTGCTGGAAGGCCACATTGCCCCACTGGGTTCCCCTCCATCCAAAACCCTCAAGCCTCTGAATATCGATCCGGTTCCGGTCCCTTTCAATAAAAAAGCAACTGATGCCCTCTTTCGCCTCCGTTTTGGCCAACACGATGAATCCCTGGGCGACTCCGGCAAAAGTGACCATCGACTTTTCGCCCTCGATCACCCAAAGACCCTGGTGCCTCCTCGCCTCTGTCCGGAGGGCACCGAGATCGGACCCCGCCTCCGGTTCCGTAGCCCCGAAGGCCAAGACATATTTCCCTTTCACCAATTCCGGGAGAATCGTCTTTCGGATCGATTCTGAGGCATTAAGGAGGACCCGGCCGGTGATGTTCGAACTGCAGAGGACGATGGCGCAATTGTGGTCGAACCGGGCAACCTCCTCAAAGGCGAGGCCACAAGTGACCAGATCCACCTCCGAGCCTCCGTAAATTTTAGGCAACCGCAATCCGGTCAACCCGATTCCGGCCATCTTCTCCAGGCTCTCCCAAGGAAACGCCTCGGAAGCATCCCAGTGAGCGGCCAGGGGGGCAAGCTCCTTGCTTGCAAATTGATGGATACTCTGCTGGATGAGCTTCTGCTCCTCATTCAACTCGAACATCCGTCTCCTCTCCCGACGCCTTTCTGCAAAAAGATGTGGAAGGGATCCCAATCGGGCTGGAACGGGCAAAGCCGACCCATGGCGGCTTCATTGGATGAGGCCATGTTACGTGGAATCGCTCCCCTTGTCAAGCAACCCGCAAGGGGAGGAAGCGGACCCTAAAGTAATACAACCAAAAAAGCGATAGACCTCCTGTTGAAAACCTTGCTATTTTTCTGACATAATTCGTCCATAAAAGTGCCTTTTTTTGGTAGGGGAGGGTTGCTTTTTTCAGATATTTTATGAAATTAGGAGTCAAAGTTTTTTTGGCATTTTAATTGCTAAAATCACAAAAAGGGACCAATCTCTTGATCCAAAGGGCAACCCTTGGTGAGGGGAAGGTCTGAGTTTAGGTCTTATGAAATATAGCAAAGGGCTATCTCCGCAGGCTAAGAAGGTAGAGAACTTCGCGATTACCCTTTTGCAACTGATTCGGGGCGTCCGCGTCTACCCGGCAAAGCATCCGACCATCATCGAGGCAGCCCAGAGGGTCCTTCGGTCCATACCCTGGGAGGCTACCGGTACGCTCACGATCGGGGTCACCCCAAAAGAGTTGATCGTTTCGGGAGAATTTATCGGCCATAAGGCCAGCGAGCTCGCTTCCTTCCTCCATGAGAAGAAGATCCTTCAGGTGAGCTGGACGCATGGAGTGACCCTCGACGATCTCTGGGCCTTTGCCCGGGTCGTTTCCACTCCAAAGCTTGAAGGCGAGTTGTTACGAGAAAAACTCCGAAACGAAGTCCCTACGATCGACATCCTCCCCCTAAACCTCCGCGAGATTCATCGGGAGACGATGGACACACCGCAGGATCCCCAGGCCACCTCAGAGGAGAGAAGGCGCCGGGCCTGGCTCGTCCTGATGAGTCAGGATTCGTCGGCGGACCAGTTGGCGTCGGTGATCACCACGGAAGAATTCTGGAATGCCGCAAAGGAGGAGTGGACCCGAACAGGCCTCGGAGACTCCGAGGGGTTTACGGAGTTTCTTCTGAGGCTGGGCGAACGCCTTGAAGAGGCCCTGGCCCTTCTGCCTCCCTCTCAACGCGAGGTGATCCTCAATTACCTGGCCCAAATGGGCAGGTGCCTCGCCATCCGGGACCTCGTTCGGATCGTCGGAAGGGAGGGCGAAGAGTCGAAAAGGCTCGGCCTCGTGAGATCGTCTTTGTTGAGGGATCTCGATCTGGAGCGTTTCGTCGACCTCCTCGCAGGCCTGGCCGCGATGGGAGAACGGGGAACCCAGCGATTCGTCGAGATCTATCGCCGTTTCCTCCCGGTGACGGACCCCCAAGAAGTCCTTGCCCTTGTGCGTTCCAAGATGGCCCAATCCGAGGCGAGCGGGATCTCCCCAGAGGTCTGGAAGACCGTTGAAACCTTGATCCTGAATCTGACCGAAAACCCCTTCATGGACTCGGAATATTCCGATTCTCTCAGATCCTTTATGGAGGCCTCCAAATCGTCTTCGATGGACGAAAAAACAGACCTCCCCTTAGAATCTCCGGATTATTTTTTGGATTTTCTCTATCTGGCGTTGGGCCTCGAGGAGGAGCAACTGTTCCAGACCAAGCTGATCGAAAGGATCAAAGCCAGGACCGAGCAGCTCGGTCCCTTCGGCGTCTTAAGCTTTGTGGCGGCTGTCGATCGCACCTTTCCGAGGCTTCTTGACTCCCACGCCTACCTCGTTCGGTCCCTCTTCGAGAAAGGGCTCTCGGCCATCGGAAAGGCCACCTTCAAGGAAAGACAGAGTTTCATTCGCTTCGCCCTCACCCACGAAAAATGCCTCCTCGACACCGCCCTCAAGGCCTTGGCGGAGGAGAGGAAGATCTCCACCCGTTTCTTCCTCGTCAATCTCCTCTCCTGCTTCTCCTTTTCCTCGACCCCCGTATTCATCTCCAAATCGAGGACCGGGCCTTGGTATCTCGCTCGGAATCTCGCGATCGTCCTCGGCCAGCAGGGCTTTCCCCAGGTGCTTCCTCACCTGCGCGCCTTGACCCACCATCCCCATCCCAAGGTGAAAAAAGAGGCGGTCCACGTCCTGAAGAGGTTTGAATCTACGGGTGAGGAGACCCTCGCCCTCGAAATGGATCCGCTCCCCCGGTCTCCGATGAGATCCTGAAAGGGCTCCCGAAAGATGTTTCAGGACGTGCTCACATATTTCCTCAACAATCTCGGCAGCCTCTATCGAATGCGCCGCATCTATCCTCAGGGCAGCAAACAGGTCTTGCAGACAGCCAAGCAGGCCCACCAGAGGCTCTCCGAATGGGGAAAACCGGTAAGGATCACCCTTCTCGGACAGGATCTGATCCTCGAGGACCGGAGGATCGATCCCATCCCCGCCACCTTCCAAGCGCTCTTTCAGGCCCTTCAGCAACTGGGATTCGAGAGAATCCAGATCGATGCCGAGGCCCAGGTGGAGGATCTTCTGGATTGGATCGAGCATATCTTCTCGAAACAACGGACCCCCTACCAGAGTTCCAAGATCTTAACGGGATGGATGAATCTTCAACACCGGACGTCCCCGCAATCCCTCTTCACCCGTTCCATCA
Organism: Thermodesulfobacteriota bacterium; assembly: GCA_026415035.1. NCBI lineage: Bacteria > Pseudomonadati > Thermodesulfobacteriota > Thermodesulfobacteriota bacterium. The sequence continues at coordinate 136,455 of JAOAHX010000003.1, forward strand.
TGGGCTATCTGGGATTCCTCGCTGAAACCCAGGGAATCCTCACGGATCTCGAGGCCAGAAAACCCGAAGGGATCGTCCGAGCCCGGGAGGTCGTCTGCACGATCGTCTCCCGATTGACCATTGTGCGGGAGTTGTTTGAACCGATTCGGGAGCTCAAAAATTTTGATGACTATACCTACACCCACGCCCTCAACGTCTGCATCCTCTCCTCGGCCCTGGCCAGGGCCCTCCGCTTCAACGAGGAGGTGGTCAACACCGTGGCCATGGCGGGTCTCTGCCACGACCTCGGGAAGAAGGAGGTTCCCAAAGAGATTCTGAATCAGAAAGGGACCCTTCGGTCAGAGGATTGGAAGCTGATGGAAAAACATCCCTACTGGGGGGCGAAACTCCTTCTCGAGATTCCGAATGTGGAAGCGAACCATCCCCTTCTTCCCGTGGTGGCCTTTCAGCACCATATGGGGTATGACCAGTCCGGATACCCGAAGGTTCAGCCGAGGATGCCCTTTTATCCCCTCCACATCGCGAGCCAGCTGGTCGCCATCTCGGATGTCTACGATGCCCTGAGGACCGTCCGGCCCTACCGGCCCGCCCTTTCGGTCGAGAAGGCGGCAACCTTCCTCATCCGGGATGCCTGGTCCGGAAAACTGAACCGGGAATTCGTCTCCGCTTTTCTCCTCCTTCTGAACGTCCTTTCGGCGGGGAGGAGAGTCGTCCTCTCCGATGGGACGCGAGGAAGGATCGTCGAAGCCCACTCGGACCGCCCCCTCTGTCCCATGATAGGGGATGAGCAAGGCCGGATCTTCGATCTTTCGGATCCCGCAGCCCCCCGGATCTGGGAGATCGAAGAGGAGGTGGCCGAAGGCGATCAGCCAAATTAGATTGAGGGAGTTGATCTGAAAAATAAATGACGAGGCCCGGAAGAGCAACGCCCCGGGCCTCATTCTTTATCTTTGGGTCGAGGGTTTCCGCGCGTAGAGGTGCCTCACCTCACGTCGGACCATTTCCCGTACCTTTCTCTGAGGATGCGGTGGAGGATCTTTCCGGTGGGGGTCATGGGCATCTCCTCATCCTTGATGAAATCGACCGACTTCGGGATCTTGTAGCCTGCGATCTTTCCCCGGCAATAGTCGATCAGTTCCTTCTCCGATACCGTCTGCCCCTGATGGAGGGTTACCACGGCCTTCACCGCCTCTCCCCATTTGGGGTCGGGAACGCCGATGACCGCCACATACTTCACGGCAGGGTGGGAACCGATCACGTTCTCGACTTCCGACGGGAAGACGTTCTCGCCACCCGTGATGATCATATTGGCCTTCCGATCGACGAGGACGTAATAACCATCCTCATCCTGATAGGCCATATCGCCCGCGGAGAACCACTCTCCCCGGAAGACCGATTTCGTCTTCTCCGGGTCCTTCCAGTATTCCTTGAAGATGTGGGGTGTTCGGGAGTAGAGCTCTCCCACCTGACCTCGCGGCACCTCATTTCCGTTCTCATCAAGGATCTTGATGCGGTCGGTCCCCCAGATCTCTCTTCCGATCGAACCTAACTTTTTGAACTGTTCCTCCGGACGGAGCAAGGTCACCAGGCCCGCCTCCGTCGACCCATAGGCTTCCCAGAGCTCGGCATTTTTGAAGTATTCCATGATGGCCAGTTTGGTGTCCCTTCGGGCCGGGGCCGAAGAGATGAGGAGCTGGCGGATGGAGCTGACATCGATGCTCTTCTTCACCTCGTCTGGCAGCGAGAGCATCATGATGTAGTGGGTGGGAACGAGGGAGGTGAAGGTGATCCTCTCTTTTTCGATCGTCTTGAGAAGATCGAGGGGATCGAAGCTGATCATATTATAGACGAAGACCCTGGCGCTCACATAGGTATAGGTGAAGGAATAATAAATGGAATTGATATGGCACATGGGCATGACCAGCATCACGCAATCATCCGGCCTAAGCCCCATGTTGATGGCATTCAAAATGTATTGAGAGACGTTCCCCTCATGGGTCCTGACCACCCCCTTCGGCTTTCCTGTGGTGCCGGAGGTGTACATGATGTTCCACATATCCTCCGCATCCACGATCACATCGGGCTCCTCGGGGGAGGCCTTCGCCAGGAGTTCTTCATAGGATTGGTAGCCTTCCGGGGTCTTATCGTCCCCGAAGTAGATATAATTTTCAGGGGGAATATTGGGGAGCTTGCTCCGAATCGAGTTGACCAAGGGGACGAATTCTTTGGCCACGATGAAGGCCTTTGAGTCGGAGTGGTTCACCACGTATTCGATCTCAGGAGGAGCGAGCCTGAACATGACGGGGACCGTCACTTGGCCCCCTTTGGCGGACCCCGCATAAAATTCCATCCATTCCACACAGTTATAGGCGAGAATGGCGAACCGGTCTCCTTTCCGAATGCCCAATTGATTCAGGGCGTTGGCAAAGCGACAACTCCGTTCATTCCACTCCTTAAAGGTCATTTTCCGGAATTTGTCCCCCGCTCCTGGTTTGTCGGGGTAATGCATGGCCATCATCTTGAGGACGGTTCCCGCGGTCATCCATTTACTGATCGTCATAGGTACTCCTCCTTTTCCCTTTGATTCACCCCTTGAGGCAACACATGAAGCTTGTGATTTTTTTTACATCCTTTATCATCCTTGGAAGGTTTTGTCAAGCATTTGTTTTTCTGTTAAATATTTCAAAAGGTTAGGTGACGTTCCTGTGCCAAGGGTAAACGCGTCCCCAGCTCCAGGTCCGTCTCAGGACCCCTCTTCTAACTCTCGTAAACAAGGGTGAGTCGGAACGTATTCGCCTGAAATCCTGTTCCAAGCGATCGGCCTTCTTCTTATCCGGCCTGGTGTTGTTTGACCCTATCGGCGATGACGGTGATCGATGAGGTGAAGATATGGAGAAATTTCGAATGGGGGATATAGACAAACCATACGAGGCAAGGGATGACGTGGGCATACCATAAGAAGTGGGGATTGATCGTGATGTCTCTCAGAAAAAAGGACAAAAAATATCCGAAGAAGGAGATCCAGTTGTTGGCGCTCGGCGGAGTAAAATCGGCCATGTAGACCCGTTCGGCCACCACCTCTGGGTGAGCGATCCGGTATCCCTCGATGAAAAATCCCGAGGCCACCATATAAAAGATGAAGACGAGGGTGACAATATCCTCCTCTTCCGTCTTCAATTGATCGGGCTTGAGGAAGAATCTCCGGATCATAGCTAGCACACAGCCGACGAGGATCAAAAAACTGAAGAATTCGAGAAAAAAGTCGAGAAACGGCCGGATGGGTCCGGTCTTAAAGGCATGGGCAAAGGAGAGGATGGGAAAGGAAGGGCTCCATGCGGCGAGGTAACCGGTGGTGAATCCCTTGATCATATCCACGACGAAGGTCGCGACAAAACCGAACACGAGAAGGGTGTGGGCGAGCCATCGGTAGAAAGATTGAGCGTAAAGCTTCTTATGGAAGATCACATCGGTCAGGACCGTCTTGATATACCAGCGAGGTCTCTTCCGGAAGCCCTTCCAGCCTCTTTTGGCCAGGGTGACGAATTTCTCCCAGGAGGTCGCCTGTTCCATTCCCTTCAAGGTCCCCTGAAGATAGAAACCCGCCCGAAACCACATCCCCCAGAGGAAGAGGATCATCGTGGGAATGAACATCAGATAGAAGATGAGGTGCTTCTCCATTCCGATATCCTCCCCGTCGCCGAGGACCGGGGATCCTTAGGCCAAATATTTCAGGACGAACTCAGAGATATACATCACCTTTAACGGAACCTTCATCCTCCTGGCGGTGGACTGAATCGTCCGGACACACTGCTGGCAGGCCGAGACAACGACGTCCGCGCCGGTCGCCTGAATCGACTTGATCTTCTCCTTGGCCAGGGCGATGGAGAGCTCTGGATCCACCATCTCCAAAAGTCCCCCTCCCCCACAACATTTGCTCTGTTCCCTGTGGGTGGCCAACTCCACCAACTCCACCCCTGGGATCGATCGCAGAACCTCTCTCGGTTCCTCGTATATGCCGCTATGGCGGCCGAGGTCGCAGGGGTCGTGATAGGTCACCCTCACCTTCTCTCCCTTAAATCTGAGCTTCCCCTCTCGGAGGAGGTGGAGAAGAAACTGGGTGGAATCGTAGAGGTGGAAATCGGTGTGGTACTCCTCGTGCCAGGTATGGTAACAGGAGGGACAGGAGAAGACGACGCTGTGCGCCCCTCTCTCTTTCACCCCTTCGATATGGTGACGGATGAAACCCTCGACCTCTTTTCTAAACCCAGCCCCGATGAGCGGAAATCCGCAACACCACTCCTCTCCGCCCAAGAGGGTGAAATCCACCCCTGCCCTGTCCAGGATTTGGGTGAAGCTCTGGGGCACTTTATAAGCCATCGGAAAATAGGCTGAGACGCAGCCCACGAAATAGACCACCTCTGCCCGCTCCTTTTGATATCGGTGTGCGGGGAGCCCCTCCAAGCCGTCAAGCCAGTTCGTCCTCGAGCTGTTGGCCTCCCCCGATATGTTATACTTCCCGAGGACGTTCTTCCTCATCATCCCAACATTCTTGGGAAAATGGCCAAGATCGACCAGCACCTCTTTTAAGGCCAGCCAAAGGGTTCGGGAATCGATGGAGACCGGACATTGAACCGCACACTCTCCGCAGAGGGTGCAGCGATAGACCATCTCCGAAAAGCGCTCCAGTTCCGCCTCGTCCAATTTGGGTTTGCCAAAGATCCTCGCCCAGAGACCGTACTGTTTCTGGAGGAACTTCTTCAGGGCCTGGATCTTGCCACGGGGGGTGATCCCCTCCTCGGCCCTCTGACCATAAACCGGGCAGAACCGGAGGCAGTCTCCACACCGGGTGCAGGCATCGATTTCAAGGAGTTGTTTGGGAGAGAATCGTGAAAGGTCCACCTTCCTCAGGATCGCTTTGCCCTGGAGGCCCCCAAGGGTCTTTCGGCCCCCGTTTGGCTCACCTTTTGAGATTTTTATAACCGAAGTTTCCTGGGTTGTCAACAAATTTATATTGGTCTGACCATTTAACTTTAAAATTTCACCCATTTTTCGATAATAAAAAGAGAGGGCGTTTTTCCCAACGCCCTCTCTTCACATTGGTCATGCCTTTAGACTATTCCTTCGTCTTCTTCACCCGCTCGATCTCCGACTGGATGAACTCCCCTAACGTGTCGACCCTCATCAGGTTCTTCAGCTCCGCCTCTAAATTGGAAGGGCTCACCTTGAAGATCCATCCCTTGTCGTAAGGGCTTGCATTGATCAACTCAGGCGAGTCCTCAAGCTCCTCATTTGCCGAGACGACTTTTCCTGAGACGGGCGCATAGATCCTCCCGACCCATTTCCCCGATTCAAGGGAACCGCAGGGTTTCCCTTGTTCGACCGCTTTACCTGGGGAGGGAAGCTCGACATAGACGATGTCGCCCGCCAGTTTCTGGGCAAAGTCAGTTGTTCCGACCGTCACAATCTCTCCCTCCACCCTGGCCCAGAAATGTTCTTTGTGATAGTAGAGATCGTCCGGAAATTGGTACCCTTCGATTTCCATGAAAATGGCCTCCTTTCTTTTTTTCCAGGCTTTATACTACAAAATTCGTTCCTTCACAAGTCACCCAGCCCTTCTACCCCTTGACCGCCCAGAGGAAATCTTTTATATTTCTGCCATATTTAAGAAAAATTTCACAAAACGGCTCAGAAGCAGGGGCCAATTATACACTAACTTATTGATTCCAAAAGCATAATTGGTTTTTGACTTTTTAGCTTTTCTATTGCATCTTTAAAGTATGATCCACGCGAAAGATCTCGACCCCGGGTTTAAAGACCTCATAGCAAGAGAACCGGGGGGGCAGCACATCAAGAAATGCTTTGCCTGCGGGACCTGCACGGCAGGTTGTCCGGTCAGGCAGATTACGGAACGTTATAACCCGAGGAAGATCATCCGGATGGCCCTCCTGGGGATGAAGAAGGACGTCCTCTCCAGCCCGTTCATCTGGCTCTGCTCTTCCTGCTACACCTGCTACGAACGATGCCCCCAAGACGTGAGAATCCCCGAGCTCATGAACGCCATCAAGAACATTGCGGTGCGAGAAGGGCATATCCCTCCTCCGATTAAAACCCAATTGGAACTCCTCTCCACCTTCGGTCGCCTCCTGGAGATCTCCGATTTTGAAAATGAGAAGCGAAGGGAATTCGGCCTCCCCCTGGTTCAAGGCCGGACCGAAGAGATCCAAAAGATTTTGAAAGGACTCGGGCTCTGTCATGAAGAAGAAAGAGGACCGGTCTAAGGAAAGCTCCTATACCCTATTTCTTGGTTGTACGGTTCCGGTCAGGGCCTTAAATTACGAATTGGCCTCGAGGAAGGTTGCCGGTGCCCTCGGTCTAACCCTTCATGACATCCCTGAGTTTACATGTTGCGGCTATCCCGTCAAATCGATCAGCCACCATGCCTATCTCCTGATGGCGGCCAGGAATCTGGCCCTCGCTGAGGCCAAAGGGCATCCCATTTGCACCCTCTGCAGTTCCTGCTGTGGCTCTCTGGCGGAGGCCAACCGAGAACTTCTCGAGGATCCGAGCCTCCGGAAAAGGATCAACGAAGAGCTCTACCGCTGGGTGGGATTCCGTTACGAGGGCGAGGTGAAAGTCAGCCACCTGACCAGAATCCTTCACCGGGAGGTCGGAACGAAGAAGATCGAAAAGGAAGTCCGCGCCGACCTCTCCTCCCTTAGGGTTGCGGCCCATTATGGCTGCCACTTTACCAAACCCTCGGACCTCTACCGAAGGGCCGATGATCCCGAAAATCCCAAAAGTCTCGATGAGCTGATCGAAGCGACAGGGGCCCAATCCCTTGCTTACGAAGAGAAACTCTCCTGTTGCGGTGGCGGGGTGCTGGCGATCGACGAACAGGTCGCCTTGGGGATGGCCCAGAGGAAGCTCGATCATATCCACGCCCAAAAAGCGGATGCCATCGTCCTGATCTGTCCTTTTTGCAGCGTGATGTACGAATCGAACCAGAAGAAGATCGAAAAGGCCTTCGAGAAGGATTATAAACTTCCCGTCCTTTATTATCCCCAACTCCTCGGCCTGGCCCTTGGGATCGATCCGGACGAGCTGGGCCTGAAGATGAACCGCATCAGGACCTCAGACCTCTTGAAGAAGATAAGGAGGCCGGCCTGAGATGACGACTTCCGACAAACCGACCGGTGCAGTCCTCGTGGTGGGAGGCGGGATCGGAGGCATCCAGACCTCCCTCGACCTGGCGGAATCCGGGTTGAAGGTCTACCTCCTCGAAAAGAGGATGAGCATCGGCGGGACGATGGCCCAGCTCGACAAGACCTTTCCCACCAACGACTGCTCCATGTGCATCATGTCTCCCAAGCTGGTGGATGCTGGCCGCCACCGGAACATCGAAATCCTGACCAATGCACGCGTGGAGAGGGTGGAGGGGGGCCCCGGCCATTTCAGGGTTCACATCCATAAAAAGGCTCGCTATGTCACCCTTGAAGATTGCAAGGCCTGTGGGGAGTGTGCCAAGGTCTGCCCGATCAAGATCCCGAACGACTATGAACAGGGCCTGGTCACCCGTGCGGCCATCTACCAGCTCTTTGCCCAGGCCATGCCCAGTGCGTACGGGATCGAGAAGAGGGGCGAACCGCCCTGCAGGGCCGCCTGTCCGATCCACGTCAATGCCCAAGGTTACATCGCCCTGATCTCCGCAGGGAAGTTCGAGGAGGCCCTCGCTTTGGTGAGGGCGAAGAATCCCTTTCCCGGGATCACCGGCCGGATCTGCACCCACCCCTGTGAAACGGCCTGCCGAAGAGGAGAGGTTGAACAGCCGATCGCCATCGATGGCTTGAAACGGTTCGTCGCCGACCTCGAAATCGAGGACAAAACCGATCTCTCCGTGCCGCCCGAAAACGGAAAGAAGGTGGCGATCGTCGGCTCTGGCCCTGCAGGCCTTCTGGCCGCATGGGATTTGAGAAAGAAGGGTTATGGGGTCACCATCTTCGAGGCCCTTCCTGTGGCCGGGGGTATGCTCGCTGTGGGGATCCCGGAGTACCGTCTGCCCCGGGCGGTGTTGAACAAAGAGATCGATTACCTCAGGCGGATGGGCGTCGAAATCAGGCTCAACACACCCGTTGGGAAAAATCTCACCCTCCGAGGCCTTAAGGAACAGGGCTACGAGGCCATCTTCATCGCCACAGGCGCCCATGTGAGCCGGAAACTGGGGCTCCCGGGAGAGGAGGCCTCGGGCGTCCTCCATGCCGTGGACTTTTTGAGAAAAGTGGCCCTTGGCCAACCCGTCCAGGTGGGCGAGAGGGTCGTCGTCATCGGGGGAGGAAACGCAGCGATCGATGCGGCCAGGACCGTTTACAGGCTCGGGGCCAAAGAGGTGACCATCGCCTATCGGAGGACCCGAAACGAGATGCCCGCCCAGGCCGAGGAGATCGAAGAGGCGGAGCATGAGGGCATCCGGATCGAGTACCTCACGGCACCCGTCAGCCTCCTGGTCGAAAACGGAAGGATCAAGGGAGTCCAATGCCAGCGGATGACCCTTGGAGAGCCCGATGAATCCGGAAGGGCAAGGCCCGTGCCCGTCCCAGGCTCGGAGTTTGTCCTACCGGCCGACACCCTCATCCCTGCCATCAGCCAGGAACCTGACCTCTCCTTCCTCGACCCGGAGGACGGGATCAAAACCAGTCGATGGGGGACGATCGAAGCCGATCCCCTCACCCTCCAGACCTCGGTGGAGTGGGTCTTCGCTGGAGGTGATGCGGTCACGGGTCCGCAGACTTACATCGATGCCATGGCTGCAGGACGGAAGGCCGCCCTCTCCATCGATCGGTATTTAAAAGGGGAGGACCTGAGAAAGGATCGAGAGGGTGAAGGGCCTCAGAAGGATTACATCCTCGTCGACATCGACGGGGTCGAGTACCGGCCGAGGGCGCCCATGCGCTCGATCCCGCTCGGGGAGCGGAGAAGCTTTGCCGAGGTCAACCTCGGACTGGCCGATGCAGAGGCCGCCATCGAAGAGGCCAAACGCTGTCTCCAGTGCGCAGGGTGTTCGGAGTGTCTCGAATGCCTCAAGGCGTGCGAGGCCAAGGCCATCGATCACCGGATGAGAGACGAACGCCTCGAGATCGAGGTCGGGGCCATCGTCCTCTCCCCCGGCTTTGAGGAGTTCGATCCCTCGATCAAGAGCGAATACGGCTACAAGCGGTTTCCCAACGTGGTCACGAGCATCGAATTCGAACGCTTCCTCTCCGCCTCAGGCCCTTTCAAAGGCGAGGTACGCCGGCCTTCCGACGGAAAACATCCCAAAAAGGTGGCCTGGATCCAGTGCGTGGGATCGAGAGATCCCCATATCGGAAAGGGCTACTGCTCCTCGGTCTGCTGCATGTATGCCACCAAAGAGGCGGTCATCGCCAAGGAACATGCCCCGGAGCTCGAGGCCACCATCTTCTTCATGGACATGCGGGCCTATGGAAAGGACTTCGACAAATATATCGAGAGGGCCAAGAGGGACTACGGGGTCCGCTATATCCGCTCCAGAATCTCCCATCTTCGGGAAGCGCCCGAGACCCGAAACCTGATCCTCCAGTATGAGACGGAGGATGGGGCGATGGCCTCCGAGGAATTCGACCTCGTCGTCCTCTCGGTCGGGCTCGAACCGGCAAGGGAGCATCGGGAGCTCGCCGAGGTCTTCGGGGTGGAGCTCGATCCCTTCGGATTCGTGAAGACCGACGCCTATTCTCCTCTCCTGACCTCCAGGCCCGGCATCTACGTGAGCGGGGCCTTCTCGGGCCCGAAGGACGTCCCCGAAACCGTGGCCCAGGCCTCCGGAGCGGCTGCCGAGGCCTCCTCACTCCTTGCCCCTGCAAGGGGCGAGCTGGTCACGGAAAAGGAGTTCGTCCCTGAGAGAAATGTCAACTACGAAGGACCCCGAATCGGGGTCTTCATCTGCCATTGCGGGATCAATATCGGGGGCGTGGTCGATGTCCCTGCAGTTGTCCAATATGCCAGGACCCTGCCCCATGTGGTCTATGTGGCTGAAAACCTCTACACTTGCTCGCAGGACACCCAGGAGGCCATCAAGAAGGCGATCGAGGAGCATCGCCTCAACCGGATCGTCGTCGCCTCCTGCACGCCGAGGACCCACGAGCCCCTTTTCCAGGACACGATCCGGCAGGCCGGGCTGAACCGTTATCTCTTCGAGATGGCCAACATCCGGGACCAGTGCAGCTGGGTCCACATGCACCAACCCGAGGAGGCCACTGAGAAGGCCAAAGACTTGGTCCGGATGGCCGTGGCCAAGGCCGCCCTCCTCGAACCCCTCTCCACCCAGATGGTGGAGATGAACCAGAAGGCCCTGGTCATCGGAGGGGGCCTATCGGGGATGGCGGCCGCCTTGAAGATCGCCGAATCGGGGTTCGAGGTCTACCTCGTCGAAAAAGAACCGCAACTGGGGGGGAAGGCGACAAAGATCCACTACCTCCTCGACCGGGATGACCTACAGTCCTTCCTCGAACGGATGATCCGTCAGGTCGAGAAGAACCCCAAAATCCACCTCTACAAAGGAACCACCATCGAGAAGGTCGAAGGGTTCGTGGGAAACTTCAAGACGACGGTCCGAAACGGCGAGGGGACGAGCGTGATCGATCACGGGGTCGTCATCGTCGCCACCGGGGCGGACGAACACCGGCCTCGATCCTATCTCTACGGCCAGGATCCCAGGGTGATCACGCAGAAGGAGCTCGAAGAGAGGATCGCCCTCTCTCCCGGGTCGTTACGATCTCTCAAGAACGTCGTCATGATCCAGTGCGTCGAGTCGAGAAACGAGGAGAGGCCCTTCTGTAGTCGGGTCTGCTGTTCCGAGGCGATCAAAAATGCCCTGAAGCTCAAATCGATCTGCCCGGAGGTCAACCTCTACATCCTCTACAGGGATATCCGAACCTATGGCCTGAAGGAAACCTACTACGAAAAGGCAAGGGAGGAAGGGGTCCTCTTCATCCGTTACGAGCCCGAAAGACCGCCCAAGGTGGAAAAGGGCGATGAAGGAGTTTCGGTCACCGTCCACGAGGCCATCCTACACGACGACCTCCTCATCGAGGCCGACCTCCTCGTGTTGAGCCCGGGCATGGAGGCCCCCCGGGAAGAAAACGAGCGCCTCTCCAAGATGCTCAAAGTCCCCCTCAATCCGGATGGCTTCTTCCTCGAGGCCCACATGAAATTGAGGCCGGTCGACTTTGCGACGGAGGGCGTCTATCTCGCAGGCCTGGCCCATGGCCCCAAATCGATCGAAGAGAGCCTCGCCCAGGCCAATGCCGCGGTCTCGAGGGCCCTCACTCTCCTGACGAAGAAGCAGCTCGAGACGATCGGCACCGTTTCGGAGGTGAACGAAAGGACCTGTGTGGGCTGCGGCCTCTGTGAAAGTCTCTGCCCTTACCAGGCCATCGAGGTCGTGTCGAAGCGGACCATCGTGGGCGAAAAACGGGTCGCCCAGGTCAACAAGGTCCTCTGCAAAGGATGCGGCGTCTGCACGGCTTCCTGCCGTTCCGGGTCGATCGATTTAAAAGGCTTCAGCACCGAAGAGATCTTTTCCCAGATCGTTCAGTTGGCCGCGAGTTAGAGCATGGAAAAGCATTGGGAACCGAAGATTCTCGCCTTCCTTTGTAACTGGTGCTCCTATGCGGGAGCCGACCTCGCAGGCACCTCGAGGATCCAGTACCCCCCGAACATCCGGGTCATCCGGGTCCCTTGTTCGGGACGGATCAATCCCCTCTTCATCCTCAAGGCGCTCCAAAGCGGGGCCGACGGCGTCTTGGTCTCGGGATGTCACCCTGGAGACTGCCACTATCTGTCCGGAAACTATGTGGGAAGGAGGAAGTCCGCGACCTTAAAGCGATTCCTTGAATACCTCGGATTGGAGGAAGGCCGGGTGCAGTTTTCTTGGGTCTCTGCGGCCGAAGGCGTGAAGTTTTCCCAGGTCATCCATGAGGTGACCGAGGACGTGAGGCGATTGGGGCCCCTGAGGAAATTTAGAAGGTCGATGGGATCCGACGGCCAGCCTCTGCACCCATGAAGAGCCAAACGATGGATCAGCTCAAGATTCAAGAAAAGCTTAAAGCCGTGGCAAGGGACCTCCTGGCCAAGAAGGAGGTCGACCTGATCATCGGATACCGGACCTGGACCCTGCCTTTGAGGACGACACCGGTCTTCATCCGGACGCCGGAGGGCACCGAGAGCCTGGTCTGGAACTCCTTCTGCGAGAACAACCTCTCGACCTACCTCCACAAGTTCCGAGGGGTCAGGGTGGGATTGATCGTCAAAGGGTGCGATGCCCGTTCTGTCGTCGCCCTGGGCCTCGAAAAGAGATATGTGGATCATCCTCCTATCCTCATCGGCGTCCCCTGCCACCGGATGGTCGATCGAAAGAAGGTGAAAAAGGCGGTCAAAGGCGAGATCCGGGAGGCGATCGAGAAGGGAGACCATCTCGTCGTCAAGGGGGATGGCTTCGAAGTCACTCTCAAACGGGACGACTACCTCTACGCCTCCTGTTTAACCTGCACCCATCGAACACCCACCCAGGCCCATCTCCTCGTAGGAGATCCGGTGGAGGAAGCCCCCCTGGTCGAGGTCCATCCCGAGGTGGCCGATTTTGAGAGGAGGCCTGCCGAGGAACGGTGGAAGTTCTTCGAGCAGGAGACGAGCCGCTGTATCCGCTGTTACGCCTGTAGAGAGGCCTGCCCGATGTGCTACTGCTCCGAATGTTTCGTGGACTCCAGCCGTCCCAGGTGGCTCGGCAAAAGCCTCTCGTCCCAGGACCTCACCTTCTACCACATGGTTCGGGCCTATCATCAGACCGGAAGATGTTCGGGGTGCGGCGCCTGTGAGCGGGCCTGCCCCATGGAGATCCGCCTCACCTATCTCACACAGAAATTGAACCAGGAGGTGAAGGAGCTCTACGGATTTGAGACGGGAGTGAGGCCGGAGGTCCCTCCGCCCCTTTCGACCTTCAACCTGGATGATGAACAGGGATTTATCAAATGAAGTTCAGGCTGAAAAAGAAGGATTTCGAAACCTTTCTGAAGGGATTGATCGAGACCTACGACCTTTTCGCACCGGTGAAGCTGGCCGAAGGGGTCTCCGTCTTCAAAAGGGTTGAAGATCCCAGGGAAGTGAACCTCGACCAGTTGGTTCCTCAAAAGCCAGCCAAAGAGGCCTTCTTCCCCCAAACCGAGGTGATGTTCCGCTTCGACCGGGCGGAGGGTCATGGCCAGGTGCGATCGACCGAACGGCTCGAGAGGGACAGGGTCCTTCTGGGCGCCCGACCCTGCGATATGGCGGCGCTCTCCATCGTCGAAAAGGTCTTCGACTCTCCCGAATATACCGATGTCTACTTCGCCGAGAAGAGGCGAAAGACGACCCTCGTGGGCCTGGGCTGCAATCGCCCCCTCTCCACCTGCTTCTGCGTCTCCACAGGAGGCGGCCCTTTCGAGAAGAACGGGTTCGATCTCTTCCTCACCGATTTAGGCGAGGCCTATCTCGTCGAACCGCTAACCGAGAAAGGGACGGTCCTCACCCGGAGTCCGATCTTCCAAGAGGCCTCTCCGGAAGAGGAGGAGCGGGCGGGGGAGCTGGCGCAACAGGCGACGAAGAGCGTGGACGGATCGCTCCCCGTGGAGGGGATCGAAAAACGGCTCGACCTGATGATGGAAAGTCCCTTCTGGGACCGGGTCCACGAAAAGTGCCTCGGATGCGGGGTCTGTACCTTTCTCTGCCCCACCTGCCACTGTTTCGACATCTCCGACGAGGCGACCAATACCCGGGGGGAGCGGGTCCGGTGCTGGGACTCCTGCCTCTTCCCCATCTATTCCTTGGAGCCCTCCGGCCATAACCCCCGCCCCACCTGCAGGGAACGGACCCGGCAGCGGTTGATGCACAAATTGAATTACTATCCGAAAAACTTCGGCAGGGTCGCCTGTGTGGGCTGCGGCCGTTGCATCCAATTCTGCCCGGTTCAATTCGACATTCGGGAGGTCTTGGTCTACACCTCCGCCAAGCAACGAAAAGAGTCGAAAGAGAGGTCCGGATAACCGATCTATGAAGAACCCGTACCTTCCCATCCCCATGATCCTGAAGAGGGCCAGGATCGAGACGACGGATCGAATGCTCCGAACCCTCGAACTGGCCTTCAAGAACAAAGAGGACGAAGAATCGTTTCGATTCATCCCTGGCCAGTTCTGCGAGCTCTCCGTTTTGGGAAAGGGGGAGGCGCCCTTTGGAATCGCCTCCTCCCCCCTCGAGAAGGGCACCCTCACCTTCACGATCAATAAGGCCGGCCTTGTGACGACGGCGCTTCACCATCTGGAAGAAGGCGCCGAGATCGGCATCCGGGGTCCCCTCGGCAATGGTTATCCCATCGACCTCTTTGAGGGCAAAAACCTCCTCGTCATCGGCGGGGGGTTTGCCTTTACCACCTTACGCTCCCTCGTCGCCTACTACCTTCACCCCGAGAACCGACCGAAGGTGAAGAAGATCACCGTCCTTTACGGGGCGAGGATGCCCGGCCTGCTCCTCTATAAGGAGGAGCTCGAGGCCTGGCAAAAAAGGGACGACCTCACCCTGGTCATGACCGTCGATTGGGGAGACAAGGACTGGAAGGGGAAGGTGGGGCTTGTCCCCAACGTCCTCGAAGAGATGGCCCCTTCTTCTGACGAGACCTACGCCGTCATCTGCGGCCCGCCGATCATGATCAAATTCACCTTTCCCAAGCTGGTCGCCCTTCGCTTTCCCAACGAGCGGATCTTCACCTCCCTCGAAAAGCGGATGAAGTGCGGCATCGGCAAATGCGGTCGGTGCAACATCGGCCATCTCTACGTCTGTAAAGATGGGCCGGTCTTCAGTTATGCCCAGTTGGAGAAACTGCCCAAAGATTATTGATGGAGGAGGACCCCATGGACATCGTCAAGGAATTGAGACAGATCGTCGGCGAAAAGAACGTGAGGACGGATCAGATCGAGCGGCTCTGCCACTCCCGGGACATGTCCGTCCATGAAGGCATTCCCGATGCCGTCGTCTTCGCCTCATCGACCGAAGAGGTCTCCAAGATCCTGAAGTTGGCTTACGAGAACGATATTAAGGTGATCCCCCGGGGGTCCGGAACGAGCACCACGGGCGCGGTCCTGGCTTGCTTCGGGGGCATCATCCTCGACGTGAGCCGGATGAACAAGATCAAAGAGATCCAGAAGAAGGACGGCTATGCGGTCGTCGAGCCCGGGGTCATCTGCGCCCAGCTCAATGCCGCCCTCGCCCCCACCCATTTCTTCCCCCCGGACCCTGGAAGCGCTACGATCGCCTCGATCGGCGGGATGGTCGCCACCAATGCGAGCGGAAACCGCGCCATCAAATACGGGACGACCAAGGACTACGTCATGGCCATGGAGGTCGTCCTGGCCGATGGCCGGGTCTTCCGCACCGGCTCCACCGCACCGAAGACCTCCTCCGGATACGACCTGGTCCATCTCTTCGCCCGTTCCGAGGGGACCCTCGGGGTGATGACGGAGATCACGGTGAAGATCCTTCCGATGCCGGAATATATCGCCTTTGCCCAGCTCTGGTTCCCCGAGGTGGAGGACGCCGGAAAGGCAGCGGAGGGCATCCTCGGCTCCGGCATCCCTCTCTCCTCCTGTGAAATTTTGGACCGGGTCTCCATCGAGGTCGTCAATAAGGCGATGGGGCTCAACATCCCGGAAAACGTCGGCTGTATCCTCTTCATCGAGATCGACGGCAACCGGCAGGCCGTCAAGGAGAACATCGAAAAGATCAACCGGATCTCGAAGGAGTGTAACAGCCTGGGCGAGCAGTGGGACGACGATCCGGCCAGACGGTTGAAAATGTGGGCAGGCCGTCAGGGCCTCGTCCCCTCCCTCTCCAAATTGCGAAGAGGGGCCAAGCTGGTCCCCCTCGTCGAGGACTTCGGCGTGCCCATCTCCAAGATTCCCGAGACGATTCGGAAACTCCAGGCCATCCGGGACAAGCACAACTTTCCCATCCCGATCTTCGGCCATATCGGCGATGGCAACCTCCATGCCGTTCTGATCATCGATGGGAGGAAGAAAGAGGAATGGGAGGTCGCCAAAAAGATCGCCCAGGACTTCATCGACCTCACGATGGAGCTGAAGGGCACGCTGACCGCGGAACACGGGATCGGCATCGCCAAGGCCCCCTACATCCACCATGAACTGGGCATCGGCCAGGAAGTGATGCGTGCAATCAAGAAGGCCCTCGATCCCAAGAACATCCTCAATCCAGGGAAACTAGGGCTCGACGATGAAACCAAGGACATCTATGCCTTCTTCACCTACAAGGAATTCGTCGAGACGCCGGAGAAGATCAAAAGTTTCGGCCCCGAGGTGGATAACGAGATCTTCGCCTGCATCAACTGTGGCTTCTGCCGGGCCGGTTGCACGGTCTACGCCCGCACGGGCCTCGAATCGGAAAATGCCAGGGGCAGGGTGATCCAGGCCTACTACATGATGAAGGGCTTGCTTGAGCCCTCCAAGGAGGTGGCCGACAAGTTCTACCTCTGCACCACCTGCCTCAACTGCAAGGCCACGTGTCCCGCTGGCGTGGTCGTCTCCGAGATCGTGGAGGCCGGACGCCGAAAACTGGTCGAGGCAGGTTTCCTCCCGGAGATTCACAAAACCCTGATGGAGAACCTGAGGGCGACGGGAAATCCCTTTGGAGAACCGAGAGAGAAAAGGACCGACGTCTATCCCTCTACCTTCAAGCCCAAGGAGGGGCCGGTCGATGCCCTCTTCTTCCCGGGATGCGTCGCCTCGTTCCAAGACGTGAACATCGTCCCCAACCTGATGAACATCTTTGAGAAGGCCGGCATCTCCTATACCGCGCTGGGAAAGGACGAGAACTGCTGCGGCTACATCTCCTATCTCGTGGGGACCGAGGAGTTCAAGGAGGTGGGGAAGAAGAACGTCGAGGCCATCTCAAAGGTTCAACCGAAGCAGATCGTCACCACCTGTGCCGGCTGTTATAAAACCTTTAAAGAGCTCTACCCCAAGTACCTCGCCTTTCAGACGCCGGTCGTCAATGCCATCGAATACCTTGACCAACTGCTCCAGAACGGGCAGTTGAAGTTCAAAGAGATCCCGCCGGTCAAAGTCGCCTACCACGACCCCTGCGACCTGGGACGCCACCTCAACATCTTCGAGCCCCCGAGGGACCTCCTGAAAAAGATCCCAGGGGTGACCCTCATCGAATTCAAAAACAACCGACTCCTCGCCAAATGCTGCGGGGGCGGCGGGGGCATGAAGGCCTTCAACACGGAGCTCTCCGGCGAGATCGCCTATCAGCGGATGCTCGAAGCCCTCGAGGTGGGAGCCGAGACCGTCGTCTCGGCCTGCCCGGCCTGCAAGGCCAACCTCCAGGTCGCTGCGGCCAGGCTGCGAAAAGAGAAGAAAGGGAAGATCAAGGTGATGGACATCACCGAACTGGTCGCCGAGGCCCTCGCCTGATCGACCCGGCCTCGATCGAACCCCGATCCTGCCCTTGTCCTCCTCAGGGGCAGGATTTTTTATTTCAAGAAGTAGTCCTGCCAGAGCTCCTCGATCTGCTCGATCTTCTCTCGGAACTCGTAAAGGAGACAGAGCTCGTCAAGGTAATCTTCGAGGGAGGTGGTGCTCACCTCGACAAAACGTTCGCATTTGGTCAAAAGGGTGGGTTGAGGTTGATCGCATCCGAAGGACTGAGCCCGGTCCTCCTCAAGGGGAAGGATGCGATAGGCCCGCTCTGACCGATCGTAGAACCGCCCGTGAATGCAGCGGAAGCACCGTTTTCTCCTCAACTCGATCGCCCGTTCCACCTCTTCCTCCACCGCCTCCTCGATCGCCTTGCGGAGGATGGCATTCCGCTCCTTAGGATCAAGGGATCGGATCAGGCGAACGATGCTCCTCTTCGTCTCTTCGACCGACTGGGCGATCCCTTCGCGAAGGATCTCGGGAGAGCAAACCTGCCTCAGCTTGAGGGAACGCACCTCCTGGCAGACCAGCGTCCCGATCTCCCGCTTCAGATGCCTATGCAACTCTTTGTCCATGGCCACGGTTCTCTTTTACACCAAAAAGGGAGAGATGGCAATATCTCCCGTCCTTCTCTTGAAAAAGGGTTTCTTCGGGTGTTACGCTCGATTTTTAAGATGAGACTACGGGTTGGGACCAACTGGGATTTCGGTCTTCTGGATGCCCTTCAGGGGACAGCGGTCGATGCCCTCTTTGGGAAACTCCCTTTCGATATCATCGGCGGGGCCCGGCCGGGATTCGTCCTCCCACAGGTCGATCGAAAGTATGTGGAACGGTACATCCGGGCCTGTCACGAAAAGGGAATCGAGTTCAGCTACCTCCTCAACGCCCCCTGCCTCGGAAACCTTCAATATTCGAAGAAGGGGTATAGGCAGATCGTCGATTTGATCGAATGGATCGACGAAGCCGGAGCCGATTCGGTCGTGGTCGGGGTCCCTTACCTCATCGACCTGATCCGGAAACGATTTCCGAGGTTGAAGGTGAAGGCCTCCACCACGGCGAGGGTCAACACGGTGAGGAAGGCCCTCCAGTATGAGGACATGGGGGTCGAAGAGATCATCATCGACGAGCACATCAACCGGGACTTCAAAACCCTCGAGGCGATCCGGAAAGCGGTCAAATGCAACCTCGAAATTCTGGTCAATAACATCTGCCTCTGGCAGTGTCCTTATAATTACGAACACGTCAACCACGATGGCCATGCCTCACGGGAGGGAGAAGAAGAGTCCCATTGCTACCTCCAATATCCTGGCTATCTCTGTCTCCACCGAAAGTTGACCGAGCCGGTGGAGCTCCTCAAATCGCCCTGGATCCGGCCGGAAGACCTGCCCCATTACGAAGCCCTCGGCTATGACCGGTTTAAGATCACTGAGCGCTTTAAGCGAACCCCCCTTCTCGTGGAGCATGTGAAGGCTTATGAAAACCGGCGGTACGAGGGAAATCTCCTCGACCTCTTCACCCTTCCGAGAAAAGGGGCCTTCACCCCCCTTCACCTCGAATACTTCATCAAACCCGAGCATGTGAACATCCTGAAGATCTCGGAACTCGAAAAGGTCTTCGATCTCGAGGTCCGGCAGCTCATCCAGATCGAAAACCGAAAACTCGATGGATTCATCGAGCACTTTAAAAACGTGGACTGCAATCAGACCCCCTGTTCCCAATGCCTTTATTGTGAACAGATCTTCGAGAAAGTGGCCGTCGTGGATCGCGAAGGCATTGCCCAGGCCTCGAAGAAGGTGAAGGACTTCGCCGACAAACTCCTCACGGGAGAGATCTTCGAAATCCCCCGGTCCCATCTCCTCTTTCGGATCCCCCTCGCCAGACCTCTTTTAAAGCGCCTCGTCCGGTGGCGTGTCAAGAGAGGACAGCCCATCCATTCCTGAGGGACCCGAAGCGATGCGTTTTCTCCTCATCGATCCCCCCCATAAGATCTGGACGATCCTCCGGGCCTGGGTCCCCTCACCGGGTTGCCTCCAGCTGCTGGCCTATCTCGAACGGGAAGGGTTCGAGGTCGAATTCATGGATTGCACCCTGAACGAGAACCCCTGGAGGGATCTCGAGGAGAAGATCCGGAGGGAGAGGCCCGAGGTGGTGGGCATCTCGGTCATCTGCACGGCCTTCATCTACGACGGGATGAACGCAGCCAACCTCATCAAAGCGGTCAGTCCCAAAACGACGATCATCATGGGCGGAGAACACCCCTCCTTCATGGCCGAAGAGACTTTAAGGGATTGTCCGGCCGTCGATTACATCTGCGTGGGCGAAGGGGAGGTGACCCTGACCGAATTCCTGAGGGCCTTCGAAAAGAAGGAGGATCTCTCCAAGGTCTTGGGCCTGGCCTATCTCGACGAAGAGGGAAAGTTCATCTATACGGGTGATCGACCTTTCATCGAAGATCTCGATACCCTTCCCATGCCGGCCTACCACCTGGCCAAGATGGAGCATCCCTTTGTGGGGCTGCCTTCCGAGGGCGAGCGGGGATTGGTTGTCAATTTCTCGAGGGGTTGCACCTTCGACTGCTCCTTCTGCTCGGAATCGGTCTTCTATAAAAGGCGGTGGCGGAGGAAAAGCCCGAAATGGATCGCCGACGAACTCCAGCTTTTGAAGGAGAAATACAACCGGACCATCTTCTATGTCGGAGACAACACCTTCAATGTGACCCGGGAGCAGGGGATCGGCTTCATCGAGGAGATGCTGAAACGGAAGACGAATCAGCGTTTCTGGCTCCAATCGAGGGCCGATCTCATCCTCCGGGACGAAGACCTGCTCGATGGTTTTCGGGAGGCGGGGGTCTATCAATTCATGCTCGGCCTCGAATACCACACGGACCAGGTCCTGAAGGACATCCGCAAGCGCCATTCCGTAGAACAGGCGGTTCAGGCGATGAAGCTCTTAAAGAAACATAAATTGATGGTGATGGCCACCCTCCTCATCGGCCACTGGGAGGAGACCGAGGAGGATCGCGACGCCTTCCTGAAGTTCTTCGGAAAGTATGTGGACCACTTCGGCCTCAACATCCTCACCCCTCTTCCCGGCACTCCGCTCTTTAACCAGATGAAGGAAATGGGCAGGATCAAGGACTGGGAATACCGGAACTACGACTACCTCCATGCCGTCATGCCCACCCGGGAGGTGGACGACCTCGAACAGCTCAACTTCATCTACAAGAACCTGATGCGGCGCTACTACTGGAGGCCCCGGGAACTTCTCAAACTCTTCTCCCGAAACCCGATCCTCCGGCACCACCATCGCTACTACATCACCAAGGTGGCCTTTAACATCATGATGCACGAGATCTTCGGGACGCCGATGTGGGTCCAGCCCAATTACCAGGAGTACCGGGATTATTTGGTGGAGAGGGGAGAGGCGTTACCTGCCGAATTGATGCGGCTGGCCAAATAATCGTACCAGACTTTTTGAAGGGCGATCCTCCGGCGGGGGATGATGGCCACCGGGGCAAACCTGAGGGTAAAGGTTTTTTCATCCTCGTCTCGAAAGGTCAAGTTGAAGAGCACCGTATCCGATCCATAGTAATTATCCCGGGTGAGAAAGACCTTCTCCATTCGGCTAAAGGGGATCCGTAAGTCGATCCTTTCCCCGTCCTTCCCAGCGGGTACATGGAAATAGATCCCCTTTTCCTCCAGCCGGAGCCGGCCCTTTCTCCTGGCCCCCCTGACCGGAAGCCCTCCGTAGTAATAGGCTTTACAGGGTTTGGGAATCGTTTCCATTCCATCCATTCCTTTGGCTACCATCCCTTCCACCCAAATCTACCAGATCGTATCGTTTTGATTCTATTTTACTCCATCTTACAGGGTTTTTAAAGCAACCCGGTCAAATCCTCTTCTATAAAGATGCCAACGGGAATAAATCCGTCAAGAAAATCCTAACCGCAGGTTCCATCCTATAGGTGTCTATTTTAGATTGAGAACCAGGGGGTTGGAAGGAATCGATGGGGCAAAATCGCTTGAAGGTTTCCACGAGAAAAGACTGCCGATTCCTGCAGGCGCCTAAAGATTCAGGAGGAAATGCTTAGTATTTTGGGTCGGGAGGTTGATCTGGTGAGTAGCCGAGGGATTGAGTCGAGTCAGAACTTTTTACGTCGAAAGGCCATGCTGTTCTCTGGGAAGGTCATCTATGTCTCGTGAAAGCGCCTTCTTAGTCGACCTATTCAGGCCCCCTAAGATAGCTATAAGTTATCTGGAAGGTAAAACAAAGATGAATTTAATGGGGACATCTAATGCCATGATGCTGTGGGTCGGAGGTTGGAGATTATTGGCGAGGCGGCAAAGGGAGTTTCTTCAGGGATCATGGCTGAACTTCCTGATTTACCCTGGAAGAGAATGGTCGGCATGCGTGACATGATGATCCGCGAATACGACGATGTCGATTCGGCTATTGTATGGGATACGGTGAAAATCGATGGACCCCTCTGATTGCCCTGCTTGAACCAAGCACCCCCCAAGAAGAATAAATGATGAAACAATGATTCTCTTTCGTCTTCCACCCATTCTTGACCGGAGAGGAAGGTTGTCCGTATAATGCCTTGGGAGGTTCAAATGAAATCTGTCAGGGTCCCTAAAGAGCTTCTCTGGGACTACAAGTCTTTGGCTCAGGTGAATCTAAGAAAGTCTCCGAGGGAGCCAATCGCCTTCCTTTAAAAATGAAGACGGATAAAGGAGAGATCGAATCTCTATTCAGCAGGCAGATAAAGAAGATGGTCGAGAAAGAAGTATAAAAGGCTCCGGATGAAACCTCTGGTCATCGTCTCAAAAGGGAGAGAGCCCTACGACACGGCGCGAAGGGCGCTGAGGCTTCTTCCGCTCCCCGATCTCAAAGATAAGCAGATTCTCCTCAAACCTAACGCCGCCCGTGTGGCCTTGGCCGGAAGCGGGGTCACCACCCACCCCCTTGTGGTGGCAGCCACCATCGATCATCTGAGGGAGAAAGGGGCAAGGAATATTTCAATTGGCGAGGGCTGTTTGGTGGGTGTGAACGCTCAGGCCGCTTTTGAAAAGACGGGGCTCAGGGAGATTTCGGCGTTGAAGAAGGTGCCTTTGATCGATCTGGACCGATTCGACCCGATGGAGAAAACGATTCACGAAGGGAAACTCCTGAAGAAGGTGAAGGTCTCATCCGCCCTGTCCAAATTCAACTGGATCGTCTCCCTCCCGGTGATGAAGACGCACATGCATACCCGGGTTACCCTCGGCATCAAAAATATGAAAGGACTCCTCTGGCGTAGAGAAAAAGCCAAGCTCCATCAACTCCCTTCTGACGCTAACGGGAACCAAGGCCATAAAACCCTCGACCTCGCCATTTCGGAGGTAGCTGAGGTCTTGAGGCCCGATCTCTCGATTATTGATGGCACAGTAGGCATGGAGGGAATGGGACCCTCTTATGGAAGGCCGAAGACGTCTGGGATCATCGTCGCCAGTCTCCATGCCCTCTCGGCGGATGCGGTGGCCTCCCGGCTGATGGGATTTGACCCAGAAAGCATTCCCCACCTCAAACTCTGCTCGGAAAAAGGCTTAGGGGAGATTCACCTCCAAAACCTATCTGTCCAACCCCAAAATTACCTCCGATGGGAAGACCCTTTCGAACCTCCCCCTACAAAGTTCTCCATTCCCTATCCCGATGTCATCGTCTACGATGAAGGGGCCTGCAGTGCCTGCCTTTCCACCCTCATCGTCTTTCTTCAAAAATACCATCCCGAGCTCAACCCCTACCGCCTCGAAGACCGAAAGGTCCATATCGGCATAGGGAAAAAACTGGACCGGTGCCCGAAAGGGGCTCTCTTCATCGGAAATTGCACTTCAAGGAGAAAGAAGGAAGGCCTCTTTATTCAGGGGTGCCCTCCGGTGGCCTCCCATATCGCCAGAAGACTATTCGGAGAAACCAAAGGGAGGGGAGGCTCTCCCAGAACGCTCCCCTAAGGATGCGTTTAAACACAGGATGTTTTATGATTGGCTTTAATGTTTCAATGCCTATCGAGGAGGAGACATGCTTATGATCCGGAGAATCTTTTTATATCTCTTCGTCGTCTTTGCCTTCGGTCTCTTCGGGGACAATGACGTTCAATCTCAGACCCGGCTGGTGGTGAAGTCCGCCCGGGCCGGGACCTCCTACTACTCTTTTGCCATGGGAATGGCGAAGGCCATGATGACCGTCCCGGGCCTCGAGGTTTCGGTCGAAGAAAGCCTCGGCTCGGTGGCCAACGTGAAAGAGGCAAGGACTCGAAGCCAGTTCATCTTCACCTCGACCTCGGACCTCATCGCCCAGNCCTTGAAGAAGGCCAAACCCTTCGAGGAAGGGGGCTACGAGAGGATCCGAACGCTCTGGGCCATCCCTGGTGTCACGGTTCACTGGGTCGTGAGGGAGGATAGCGGGGTGAAGACGATTCGAGACCTCGAGGGCAAGAGGTTCATCCCCGGAGGGATCGGCACGGCCACGGAACGATTGACCAAACTCATTCTAAAGATTTACGACCTCGAAGGGAAGGTCGATCTCCCCGCGGTCGATCTGAAGGAGGGCGTCGATGCCGTGGTCAACCGCAGGGCCGTGGGTTTCACCACGGGAAGCCCCTTTCCGACTCCCATGGTGATGGAGATCACGGCGACCACCCCGATCCGCCTCTTAGAGATGGGGGAGGCGGAGTTCAAGAGGCTTTCGGAGATCGATCCCACCTACTCCCTGACGACGATTCCGGCCGGAACCTACAAAGGGGTCGACTACACGGTGAGGACCGTCTCCTCCCCTGTGCTCACCTATACCACGGATGACCTCCCCGAGGAGATCGCCTACAAAATCACGAAGGCCTTCTGGGAGAACGGAAAGATCCTCGCTGAGGCTCACCCCATCGGCAAGGTCCTCGACATCAAAGGGGTGAGATACGGCGTGGCCAGGGTCCATCCCGGAGCCCTTAAATACTACAGAGAAGTCGGGGTGGAGATCCCGGCCTCGATGAGGTAGGGCGATGGCAAAGCTCTATGACGCTGATTGATAAACTCACCTCTATCTTTGTTTTAATTTTTTCCGTCCTTCTTGCCCTCTTCTCCCTTCTCCTGCCGGTTTACGCCTTTCTTCCCAATCTGATCGAGAGATCGGTCCATCTGGGGCTCGTCCTCCCGATCATCTTCCTGGCACGAAGAGATACCGAGAAGGGATGGAGGTTCTTTTTAAATCTGCTCATCACGCTCACAGGGATCTCTCTCTGTCTCTATATCATCCTCGACTTCGAAGCCATTCTCAACCAGTTCGGAATCGTCAAACACCCGGTTCAGACCTACATGGGACTGGTCATGGTCCTGATCATCCTGGAGTCTGCCCGGAGGATGATCAAACCCGTACTCCCAGCCATTACGCTCCTCTTCTTGCTCTACGGCCTCTACGGCCATCACATCCCGGGCTACTTCGGCCATGTCAAATATGACTTCTCCCAGATCATGGGCATGCTCTATCTCACGACCGGAGGCATCTGGGGCCAGCTGGCCGGCATCTCCGCAAACATCATCGCCATCTTCGTCTTTTTGGGTGCCCTCATTGGGGCAACAGGCGGGGGGACAGGGTTTACAAAAATCGCTTTGAGAGTGGCGGGAAGATTGCGAGGAGGCCCTGGCAAGATGGCAGCGGTCTCGAGCGCCCTGTTCGGGACCATCTCAGGGAGTGCCTCGGCCAATGTAGTGGTGGACGGGCCTTTCACGATCCCATTGATGAAGAGGGCGGGATTTAAGCCTCCCTTCGCTGCGGCAGTGGAGGCGGTCGCCTCTACAGGGGGTCAGATCATGCCTCCGATCATGGGAGCAGGGGCCTTCGTCATGGCCGAATTGACCCAAACCCCCTATGTCAACATAGCGATTGCCGCCACCCTTCCGGCCCTCATCTACTTCTTCACGGTCTGGATGGGCATCCACTTCTTCGCCAAAAGGGATGGGCTTAGGGGCCTGGAGCCAGAAGAGATCCCTCCCTGGCGGGAGACCTTCAGGGCAAGCAGTTTCTTCGTCCTTCCTCTGGGCGTCCTTATCTTTCTCCTCCTCCGGCACTATACCCCCCAGTACGCGGCCTTCTGGGCAGCCCTGAGCGCCCTTCCCCTGGCCTTCTTCACGCCGGATTGGAGGTGGGACCCATCCTTTTTAAGGAAGATCAAGGAGGCCACCCTCGAAGGGGCCTCACAGGTGGCCATGATCGCCAGCATCTGCATCTGCGCCCAGATCATCATCGCCATCCTCTCCTATACCGGTCTCGGGGTGAAGATCTCCACCTTCCTCATCGACCTGAGCCAAGGCGCCCTCTTCCTCACCCTCGTCCTCACGATGCTGACCTGCATCGTCCTCGGCATGGAGGTCCCGACCACCGCGGCCTACATCATGGCCGCAGTCGTGGCCGGTCCGGTCCTCATCAAATTGGGCATCCATCCTGTGGCTGCCCACCTCTTCATCTTCTATTTCGCCATCCTCTCCGCCATCACCCCGCCGGTCTGCGGCGCGGTCTTCATCGCCTCCGGAATCGCCCGGACCGACTGGGTCGAGACGGCGCGGTATAGCCTCAGGCTGAGCTATGCAGCTTTTCTACTCCCCTTCGTCTTCATCTACGACCACTCCCTCCTATTCCTTCAAGGAAATCTCTTCACCACGATCCTCTGCCTCTTCCGTACGACGATGGCGATGATCCTTCTGAGCGCCGGATTCATCGGACACTTCCGCAAAGAGCTCAACCTCTTGGGACGGCTCATTATGCTCGGCCTGGGGATCCTCTGGATCGTGAATCACTGGCTCTGGGACTTGGGAGGTTTGATCGGGACGATCCTCATCCTCCTGGACCGGAAGTGGATCTACAAAAACAAGAGAGGATTTTGAGAAGGGTTCCGGACAAGCCATCTCGACAGGTCAAGCAACGGGTTCGTTCCCTTCCCTCGGGTCGCGGTATCGAGAAAAGGTTCGAGAAAAAAAGAGATCAAAAAGGGGAAGGCGGATAAAACGGGGCACTTCCTCCGGGAAGAAGAGAAAGCGAAGAGGGATTCGTGTAGTTTGGATGGGAGGGAGAAGGCAAGAAGAACCTCAGCGTGCCACACGGACTACCGTTAGGTTCAATAATCTCACAAGGTCCTTAGGGGACATCTCACATAGAAGCCCTCTTTTCCCGCCATTGATATAGATCACGGGAAGGCTGAGGATGGTCTCTTCGACATAGACCGGAAGTCTCTTCTTCGTCCCGAAGGGAGAGATTCCTCCCACCACATAGCCCGTATGTCTGTGAGCCGTCTCGGGAGAGCAGGGGGTGATCGACTTCACCCCGAGGATCCTCGCCAGCTCTTTCGTGGAGACTTCTCTGTCTCCGTGCATGAGGACGATGAGAGGCGACTTCTTTTCATCTTCCATCACGAGGGTCTTGACGGTCAGGTGTTCATCCACGCCCAGGGCCCTCGCCGCGACTTCCGTGCCGCCTCCCTCCTCGTATCGATAGGGTCGCTCGACGAATTCGACCTGATGTTGCCTCAAAAAACGGATGGCATGGGTGGCCGAAGATCTCTCTTTGGTCACGCTTCTCCCCTCAAAGAAGATACTTCTTTTTGGCCCTCCTCCTTCTCTTCGCCTTCTGCTTTCGGATCCTCTGGATCTCCCGGTCCTCTTCTCCTCCTTTGCCCGTCAACTTCTCGATCTTCCTCACGAGTTCCCGCCTCGCCAGAAAGCGATTAAGGGCCTGGCTCCGCTCGGTCATCCACTTCACCTCGATCCCCGTGGGGAGGTGTTTGAGGTAGACGCAGCTGGAGGACTTGTTTACTTTCTGGCCCCCTCCCCCCGCCGATCGGACGAACTTCTCCTCGATATCCTTCTCCAAAATCCCGAGGGCCTCCATCCTCTCGGCAAGGGCTTTTCGTTTCTCCTCGCTTACCGGGAACGTCACCGAGGCCTTCATTTCCCCTCCGGATCCTCACACCAGCAAAGCAACCCGCCGTCGATGTTCTTCACGTTCTCGAATCCCTGACGCTGGAGTTTGAGACAGGCCATATAGGAACGAAGGCCCGACGCACAGTGGACGGCGATCTCTTTGGTCCTGTCCAGTTCGCCCATCTCCTTCTCAATCCTCCAGAGCGGAATCCAGGTCGACCCCGGAATCCGCCTCGCCTTGACCTCTTCTTCCTCCCTGACATCGAGGACCTGAAAGGATTCTCCGGCCGTCTTCAGTTTCTGCTTCACCTCTTCGATCGGGATCCCCTGGACCCTCCCTTCAATCTTGTTCGTGAGCACATTGGCCGCCACGATGACAGGGGAAAGGGCCGGACTGTAGGGAGGGGCATAGGCCAGATCCACATTGGCCAGCTCCCAGCAGGTCATCTTGCCGTGAAGGGCCATGGCCAGGATGTCGATGAACTTATCCGAAGGGCCCTCGCCGATGGCCTGGCCGCCGAGGATACGGCCTGTGGCCTGATCGGCGATCACCTTGAGCACCGACTCCCTTCCCCCGGGATAATAATGGGCCCGGTCATACCCCCTGACGATCGCCTGAACAGGCCGGAACCCCTCCTTCTCGGCCTCCCTCATGCTCAACCCCGTTTTGGCCACATTGAATTCGAAGGCCTTGAAGACCGTCGTCCCCATCACCCCGGGAAAGACGGCCTTTCCTCCGCAGACGTTGATTCCGACCACCCGGCCCTGCTTGTTGGCGGTGGAGCCAAGGGGGATCCACACCCTTTTTCCCGTGACGAGATGGGTCGTTTCGGCACAATCGCCTGCGGCATAAATCCCCTCGACACTGGTCTCCATCCTCTCGTTTACCCAGATCGCTCCGGTCTCGCCGATCCGAAGCCCTGCCTTTCTTGCAAGCTCCACCTGGGGCCGGATCCCGAGGCTCATCAGGACCATATCCGTCTCGAGCTCCCGGCCGGTGGTCCGGAGGTGTGTCACCCTCCCGTCCTTTCCTCTCAGACTTTCCACGCCCTCCGAAGTGAAGATCCTCACCCCTTTCTTCTCCAGGTATTGGCGAAGGATATTGGCAAAATCCCCGTCGAAGAGGGTGAGAATCTGGGGCGCCAATTCAACGATCGTCACCTCTTTTTTCAACTGGACGAGGGACTCGGCCATCTCCAGTCCGATATAACCTCCTCCCACGATGACGACCCGCTGAACCTGGTCGGACCTCGCCCTCTCCACAAGGCGATCGGCATCGAAGATCGAGCGAAGGTAGAAGATGTTGCCGAGATCGAGGCCTTCAATCTTCGGTTTAATGGGCTGGGCCCCTGTGGCGATCACCAGCCGGTCGAAACGGTCAGAGAAGACCTCTCCCGAGGCCATTCTCCTCCCCCGGATCGTCCTGTTTCCGGGATCGATCTCTTCGATGAGGTGGTTCTTCAGGACCTTAATGCCGTCCTGGGCAAATCTGCCCGGGGTTCGAGAGATCAACTCCTCCCGGTTTTTTATCACGCCACTGATGAAATAGGGAAGCCCGCAACCCGCATAAGAGATCTCCTCCTCTGCCTGATAGATTACGATCTCCATCTCGGGATCGCACCTTCTCGCCTTGGCAGCCGCCTTCGGCCCGGCGGCCACCCCTCCGATGACCAGTAGCCTTTTTGCCATCCTCTTCTCCTTTAAAATTTTTGTCTCTTCGTTTCACCGGTCCTTGAGGAGAAGGATCGACCATCTCCCCATGTCTTCGATCTTTTCCAGCCCCCTGACCTCCTCTACAATCCGCCGGCGCCTCTCCCTGGACAGGAGGGGTCCGCTCAGATCATCAAACTTCTCGATCAACTCTTCCCAGGAGAGGGGATTCTCGGGATCACCCTTTGGATATTCGATCTTTCTAAGATATCGCCTTCCATCGCGAGTGAGGATCTCTGCCGTGGCCCCCCATTGCCGGGGATAGGCCCGATCCAGCTCGGGGTCGACCGTGCACTCCACCTTCCTCATCAGGGCCCTAACCCTGTCGGACTTCATCTTCGAAGGTTGAAATTCCCTCAACCCGGCCCTCCGGTAGAGGATGGCCACGGCCGCCCCGAAGGGCATGCTGAACTGGGCATCGACGGGGGTCTGAGGAGCGTACTTTCTATCAGGCGGCTCTGCGATGAGTCGGAAGCCCGCGCTTAAAAGCCCCAGTTTCACCCTCTCGATCTCCTCGGGCACGAGGTCCTCCTCCGCCATAATTTTCAGAAGACCGTCGATCGGGGGCTGCATATATCGACAGCAGGCATGAGGTTTGACGGAGGTTCGGAGGATTTCGAATCCCGATCCGAGGCCTTCCAACACCCGATGGGAATCGGAATGATCGGAGTAGGCATGGAGGAACCCATCCCTGCCCTCGATGATCGAGGCCGGCCCTCGAAATCCTTTTTGCGAAAGCATAGCTGCTATCATCCCGCTGTGAGCCGCCCATCCCGCATGGAAACGCTTTGTCCACGCCCCTTCTGCGAGAAACTCCATCGAGCCCGCCGCCTGGCTACCGGAGATCCCCATGGCGCTCGCCATCCGACTGGCTCCCAGGCCCAGGAGTTTCGAGGCCGTCACACTCGATCCGAAGGTTCCACAGATGGCAGTGGGATGAAACCCCCGGCGGTAACAGCCGGAGGGGCCAAGGCCCTTCCCCAGACGGACCATCACCTCGTAGCCCGCCACGACCGCCTCGATCAATCTCCGACCGCTCGCCCCGGTCATCTCGGCGGTGGCCAGGGCCGTCGGAAAGATGACCACGCCCGGATGGAGGGAGGACTCGTTGTTCACATCGTCCATTTCGATGGCATGTCCGGCCGTTCCGTTGGCGAGGCAGGCGTAGGTAAAGGGAGCCCGGTCTTTCGTTCCGATGAGGACCCCTCTTCCTTTCCCCCTCTCCCTGATAAAACGGTAGATCGATTTTGAAGAGGTTGCCAACGACCCCCGGCTGGCGACGCCGATGAAGTCGAGAAAGAGGGATTTGGCCCGATCAACGACTTCGGGAGGAAGCTGAGGAAACTTCAATCCCGTGCAGAAGGAGGCAAGCTCCAGGGCGATGGCCATTCAGGAACCTTCCTTGGATCCTCAACAGCATCCTGTTTTTTCAGGGCCACAACAGGCACCCGATCCACCTTCGGAGGGTTCGAGACAACAGCAGGAGGCATTCCTCCTCCCCAGCACGGAGTTGATGACGGCAGCGGCACAACCCACCCCGGATCGTACGCTGATGGCCTCCACGGGACAGTTTCGGGCGCAGGCCCCGCACTCCATGCAGGCATCCCGGTTAAGGATCTCCGCTGTCCCGTTCGGCAAATGAAAAACACCATGGGGGCAGACGATCAGGCACATGCCGCAGCCCACGCATCTTTCGGTATCCAATTTGAGCGTCACCACATCTCGAAGATAGACCAACGGATTCATGAGCAACTCCCAGCGCTAAATCCATTGCGACCCCAGCCAGAGGGAAAACCCGATGAGGCCGGCCGCGACCTGGAAGGGGACAGCCCACCGCATCTCCTTTTTGACCCCGGAAAGGGAGGTGAAGGTCGAGGCGCCCGTGAAGTTCATCGCCAGAAAGGCAGAAAGGGCGGGGATGATAAGAAGCCATGCGACCTTCTCCATCGAACCGGACCACGCCGCCGTATGGCCCCATCGAAGCCAAAGGAAGGGGAATGCGGTTACCCCCCCCATCAGAGCCCCTTTTACGGAAAAGGCCCTGCCCGGAAGCCAGGGCAGGAGAACCGGTGTCAAGACCGCCCCCGAAAGGATAGCGACCAGTATCGCCTGGGCCGAGGAATAGACCTGGTCCAAGGCTTCAAACCAACCTTCGGCCCCCCTGACTAAAAATGAAATGATCGAGAGGAGGATTAGGAGCAGGGCTCCACCCTTCATCGCTGCAACCAGTTCGATGGGGATTAGGACGATCCTCTCCCGGATCGAAAAGGTTTTGATCCTCATCTCCGGTGTGGCCTTAAAGCCCGAATCGAGGAAGGCCGGAAGGTCCTCCGCCCGGATTGGGCCATAGATGACTTTAAACCCCGACCTTTTCTTCACCTCATGGGCGGCCACCCCCGGTCCTGCCAGCTGGGGCAGGATCAACTCCCGATGGGATACGAGGCCAGAAAGCCCGCTCGATGCGATCCGGCTGACAAGTTCCTCCGTGCCGAAAGTCCCCTTCCCCGCAGCGCACCAGACATTGATCCCCTTCGTCTCGAGGACAAGGATCCACGCATTCCTTCCATGAAGGGCCTGCCGGAGCCTATCGAAACTCATCTTGTAATTGGCCGTGACCATGACGGGAGATCCACCATCTGGCCTTCCAACGGCATAGAGGCCGGGTTCTACGGTGTAACTCATCCGGCCGATCCCCCAACGGACCTTGAAGGTCCCCAGATGGTCTTTCAAGGTCAGGGAGGAGGAGACTTGAGGAACCGGGCCCATCGGGGTTTGAAGGATACCGACTATAAAAGGCCTTTTTAAATCTGGAAGGCTCCCCTGAGCCTTAGCTTTAGGAGGTCAACAGCTTTGGGTCTGTGCCGTATTGCAACTCGAGGTCATTACGGATCGATCCCTTCCATCCATTCCCTTCTCCTAAACCTCTCCCATCATGGGGCCAAGGATATCCTTCACCCGTTCGCCGAGGGAGTCCGCTTTGATCAGATAGAGACAGCAGACCTCTCCCTCTCTGGACCAACTGAGAAGGGCCAGTTTTTGTCCTGGCCGGATCTTGGCCCTCTCCCTCAACTCCTTGGGAAGAACCATCTGGCCCCGTTCATCCACGCTGACGATGGATTCGACCCTACAACAGGACATACCCCTTTCCGTGGGCGAACAGGTCAGCTCCCCTTTTTTCCGCCTTGCCAATGGCCGGCCTCCTTGGGAGGGTTTTCCGATTATGCTGATAAATCAGAATTTTCTGAACAATCCCTTTTTAACGCATTTCTCCCTTTTTTTCAAGTCCATTTTCGATCCAAGAAACTTGACAAATTGTACATTTTTGGTAAAAAAGGGTTATAAGAAGGGGGGAATTAGGCTGGGCCGTTTAAATTTCATTTTTAATTTCAAAAGGTTAGCTTTTTAAAAATCGGCATGCAAATTGCTTTTTAACCCCGTTTGAAAATAGAAAATCATATAAACCACCCTTTATGGAAGAAACCCCTGGTCGTCTTTTAAAAAGAGAAAGGGAAGAGAGGAAAATCTCCTTAGAAAAGGTCTCCTTTCTCACCAAAATTAGGCGTGAATACCTTCACGCCCTCGAGGAAGACCGATATGATCAGCTGCCACCGCCTCTATATATCAGAGGGTATCTCAGGAGTTATGCAAGATGCCTCTCCCTTGATGAGAAAAAGGTATTGCTTCTTTACGAAGATCATTTGAAGAACCTTCTCCCTCCTCAACCCCTTCCTCCAGAACCTCCTTCTCCTCGTAGAAAGATTTCTTCCTTTCCCCTTGCCCTCTTCGGCCTTGCCGTCTTCCTCTCCTCTTCGCTAATCCTTCTCCACATCCTGTTTTGGAATTCGAGTGAAGAGCAGACAGCCCCCCCTCCCTTACCCTTCAAGCCTGTGACCGCAATCCACCGGGTAACACAGGAAAAGCCCCATGAAATTGCCCCTCCCATAGAGGAGGTCCCATTGAAAACCATGGAGAAGGTCAATCCCTTTCTTACGCAAACCCTCTTCGAAATAGTCGAGGCGGCCCTCGGAACGGAGATCGAAAGAAGGGACGAACACCAGTTCATCAAGGGGAAGGTCTCGGAATTTGCCTCGAACCATCAGAGGGGCTACTTCTTCACCAGGGTGAGGACCCCTTCCTCCGGAAAGATTGCCCATGTCTGGCTTTTTGAGGGGAAAGAATATCACCGGATTGAAATGGAGGTCCAACCTCCCACCTGGTCGGTCTTCAGTTATCTGACCTTCCGGCCCCAGCACGTCGGAAGCTGGACCGCGGAGGTGAGGGACGGAGATATCGTCCTGGCCAGCCTCAACTTCAAGGTCGTTCAGTAACCATTCCTTCCGAGGGATTCGACTCAGGTCTCCAAAAGGATGAGGTCGGGGTCTTCGAGACGGGCGATGACGGTATTGAGGAATCGCGCGGCCTCCGCCCCATCCACAACCCTGTGATCGAAGGAGAGGGAAAGAGGAAGGAGCTTCCGGACGATTATTTTCCCATTCCTCACCACCGGCACCTCCCTCATCTTCCCCACGCCGAGGATCGCCACTTCGGGGTGGTTGATGATGGGGGTTCCAAAAATCCCGCCCAAGGCACCGAAATTGGTGATGGTGAAGCTCCCCCCTTTAAGGTCGGCAAGGTCGATCGTCCGGTTCCTCGCTTTCTCCACGAGCTGGGTCAGCTCCTGGGCAATCTGAAGGATCGACTTGTCCTTT
Organism: Thermodesulfobacteriota bacterium; assembly: GCA_026415035.1. Classification (NCBI taxonomy): domain Bacteria; kingdom Pseudomonadati; phylum Thermodesulfobacteriota; species Thermodesulfobacteriota bacterium. The sequence goes on from JAOAHX010000003.1 coordinate 170,343, forward strand.
GCATTCTTCACCACGGGGACCATCAGACCTTCCGGAGTATCGGTCGCGACCCCGATGTTGTAGTATTTCTTCAGGACGATCTCCTCTTTTTCGTCGTCGAGGGTCGCATTGAGATAGGGGTGCTCCATCAAACCGGCGATCACCGCCTTTACGATAAAGGGAAGGAGGGTCAGTTTAATCCCTTTTTTGTCGGCAACCTTTTTCTCCTTCTCCTTGATCTTCCACAGTTCGGTGATATCGGCCTCGTCGACCGTGGTGACGTGGGGGGCCGTATATTTCGATCTCACCATCGCCTTTGCGATGGAGCGTCGCACCCCCCTCAGGGGGATGCGCTCCACGTATCCGTAAAGGTCGTACTTCTTGACCTTGGTGACCTTTGGGATCTCTTCGGCGGGTTTGCCCAATCTGGCCGCATACTCGCGGACGTCCTTTTCGAGCACCCTTCCCTCAGGACCGGATCCCTTCACCTGATCGATATCGATGCCTAACTCCTTTGCCAGCCCCCGAACCGCAGGCGTGGCCAGGGCATGTCCGCTCACGAAGGGCTTGGCGGGTTCAACCTTTGCAAGGGGTACAGCCGGCTCTTCAGGGGCCTCCTCAAGCTCGCCCACCACGCCCACAGACCTGGGCCTCTCAGGAGGCGCGGCAAGGGACTCCCCCTTCTCCCCGATGATGACGATGACCTGTCCGACCTTCACGATCTCTTTCTCTCTGGCCAATATTTTGAGGATCACCCCTGTTCGGGGAGAAGGGAGTTCGGCGAGAGCCTTATCCGTTTCGACCTCCACCAAGGGCTGTCCCTCCACCACCTCATCTCCCTCCTTGACCAGCCAGCGGACGATTTCGCCCTCGGTCAAGCCTTCACCAATGTCGGGAAATTTAAATTCGAAAGCCATCTCAGACCCCCTTTGGTCGATTCGAGGTTCAGTTTCGGTCTCCCCTTATTAAAACGCCATCACCTTCTTCACGGCCATCACGATCCTTTGGGGATTGGGAAGGTAGAAATGTTCGGCCTTGAGCAATGGAACGGGAATATCGAATCCGGTCACCCTTTCGATGGGGGCCTGGAGCGAGAGAAACGCCTTTTCGTTGATCAGGGCGATGATCTCTGCGCCAAGCCCGCAGGTCCTGGGCGCCTCGTGGACGATGACCGCCCTGCCTGTCTTCTTCACCGAGGTAATGATCGCCTCCACGTCCATGGGTGAAATCGTTCTGAGATCGATGATCTCGGGGTCGATGTGATCGCTTTTCAACACCTCCGAAGCGGTTACGACCTCCCGGACCATCGCCCCCCATGCCACGACCGTCACATCCCTGCCCTCCTGAACCAATCGGGCCTTCCCCAGGGGAATGGCATAATCCCCTTCGGGCACCTCCTCCCGAATCGCCCGATAGATTCGTTTCGGTTCAAGAAAGATGACAGGATCCGGATCACGAATCGACGAGAGGAGCAGGCCTTTGGCTTCGTAAGGGGTTGAGGGGATCACCACCTTGATCCCCGGCGTATGCGCCAGGATCGCCTCTGGGCTTTCCGAGTGATGCTCGGGCGCATGGATACCTGCACCATAGGGCACCCGGATGACAAGGGGACAGGAGAAACGCCCCCTCGAACGGTTACGAATCCTACCGATGTGGTTGGTGATCTGATCGAGACAGGGGTAGAGAAAGCCATCGAACTGGATCTCGGCGATCGGCCTCAATCCATAAAGGGCCATTCCCATGGCGACGCCCACAATTCCAGACTCTGCCAGGGGTGTATCCACGACTCGCTCTTCGCCGAATCGTGCCTGAAGCCCGTCGGTCACCCGGAAGACCCCTCCCTCCCGGCCGACGTCTTCTCCAAGGATGACAATTCGATCATCCCTCTCCATCTCTTCCCGTAGGGCCAGGTTGATCGCCTCTACCATATTGAGTCTCGCCATACCCGCACCTCTTCCTAAATTCACCTCGTTTGGCCACGTTGCCAAAAATTCAAGTCCTTCGTTTGGATCGATCTTTCCTTAAAAAGAAGGCCCCTCCCTCCTCCCCGCCTAAAAGGGGGATGAGGAAACAATTTACCCTCACGAAATTTGTAGGGCGGTTCTGAGGGGGAGCGATCCAGCTTCACAGAGTTCCTTTCAAATACGCCATCTGTTCTTTCAAAGCGGGCGTCATTTCGGCATAAACATATTTAAAAATGTCCTCCACCTCGGGCGCTGGAATGGCCTCGGCCTCCTTGACGGCCTCATCGATCTCCTTCTTGGCCTCCTCGGTGATCCGGTTCTCAACCTCCTCGGTCCACAACCCCCTCTCCCTCAGATAGGACCGCAGCCTCACCAAAGGGTCGAGGGGCCTCCAGGGTTCGATCTCCTCTTCGCTCCGATATTTGGTCGGATCGTCTGCCGTGGTGTGGGGGCCGAACCGATAGGTGACGGCCTCGATCAGCGTCGGCCCTCCCCCTGAGCGGGCCTTCTCGACCGCCTCCTTCGTCACCGCATAGACTGCGAAGAGGTCGTTTCCGTCCACCTGGATGCCATCCATCCCATAAGCGATCGCTTTCTGGGCGATCGTCTCAGAGGCGGTCTGAATTCTTCTCGGAACCGAAATGGCAAACTGGTTGTTCTGACAGAAGAAGAGGGTCGGCGTCTTGAAGACCCCTGCGAAGTTCATGGCCTCGTGAAAGTCGCCTTTTGACGTCGCCCCGTCTCCAAAATAGGCGATGGTCACGACCTTCTCTCGCCGGATCTTGGCCGCCCAGGCCGTTCCGACCGCGTGGAGGGGATGGGTCCCCACAGGGATGGAGACGGGTAAGACGTTGACCCCCTCCGGGGCCTGGCTTCCCAACTCGTTCCCCATCCAGTAGAGGTAAATGGTTTTAAGAGGGACGCCCATCATCAAGGTCGCCCCGAGCTCTCTGAAGGCGGGAAAGACCCAGTCCTCTTTTTGAAAGAGGATTGCGCTTCCCACCTGGCAGGCCTCCTGGCCCCAGATGGGCGCGTAGGTCCCCATCCTCCCCTGCCGTTGAAGCATCAGCGCCCTCTGATCGGCCAGCCGTATGAAGACCATCTTCTGATACAGGGCGAAGACCTTCTCGTCGCTCAGAGGAGGTTCGGCGCCCGGCCGGAGGGTCCCATCCGGTTTAAGAATCTGAAACATCTCCCCCTTCAAAGGGTGGAACTCCTCGAAAAGCCCCATCTTCGACTCCCATCTTCTTTTTTCTAAAGCGGAATTTGCATTTTCAATCTGAAATTTTGAATTTGAGATGCTTCGTTTTCGTCATTCGGTCGCCCATCTCTTGAGCCGTTCGTAGTCCGCAGAGCCGCAGATCCACTTGCCCGTCTTTGTATTGTAAAAGAAGGGAACCCCGCCACAGCGGCCCTGATCGTACTGCTGCATCAGCCGGGCATTGGCCTCGTTGTGCCAGACCTCAAGCCTTGCCACCTTCACCCCTTCTTCTGCCTCCAGCCTCTCCACGAGAGGCTCCATCCGATGGCAATGGGGTCACTCCGCGCCGGTGAACTCTAAAAGATAGAACTCCTGCTTTGTCATACCAACTCCTCCTTTCTCAAAGAGAATAAGGCGTCCAAGACCAATTTTGCAATGGGAAGGTAGAGGACCGCCAAGGTCAAACACGGAAGCAACGATGAGACGGGATCCTCCCTTTGGAAACCCACGACGGTATAGGCGACGATGAGGAGGATCGCCGTAAAATTGTGGGTACAGATCATCCCGAGGTTGGCAGGGGCCATCCTGGAAGGGTCCTGATAGGATCTCCTCAAAATAAAGATGGTCTTGAGGGCGATGGGAAGGGTCGATCCCGAGATCAGTCCCACCGGGGGGATCCACCCCAAAAGGATTCCCAGGAGGATAGCCCCGTAAGCCGAAAGAAGGCTCACGATAAAGAGCTTGACCCCAACCTCCCGCCCGTACCTGGCAACCAGGTTCAACTTCCCAGCCCGCCGGTCATCGAGATAATCGGGGATCTCGTTGATCGTAATCATCGAAAAGAGCATGATCCCGAGGGGAAGCGTCCCCCAGAAGGCCTCCCAGGAGATTTTCTGGGCCTGGACGTAGTAGGCGCCCAGGCCGATCCCAGGGCCGAAGCAGAGGAGCTGGGCGATCTCCCCAACCCCCCTGTATCCGAACCGTATCGGGGGAGCGGTGTAGAAGAAGGCACAGAAGAAGCCGAAGGCCAGAAGGAGATGGACGAAGGGGCCTCTTAAAAACCCAAGTAAAATTCCGATCCCGATGGCGAGAACATAGAAGGTGGCGAAGACATTGCGCATCCGATCGGGCAGGATGAGCCCCTTCGAGAGGGCCCCGCTCCCTCCGGAATAGGGGTTTCCATGGGTATCGAAGGCATCGACCAGGTGTTTGAAGTCGTAATAGTCATCGGTGAGGTTGAGGGCCAGATGATTCAGGAGGAGGCCGAGAAGGACCAAAAAGAAGTATTCGAGATAGAATTGGCGCTCGTAGACCCAGGCGATCAGGCTGCCTAAAATCCCGGGCATGAAGCTGGCCGACGTGTAATGAAAACGGAAGGCCTTCCACCAGACCTGCCAGCGACCAGGCCTCATCTCAATTCCGCTTCTTTCGAAGGAAGTAGTCGAGGCTCAATCTCCCCGGCCCCATGGAGAGAAGGAGAAGGCAGCCTCCGAACATGCTCACGTTCTTCATGAACATGATCATCTGGATCCGGTCGCTGAAATTGGTATGAAAGATGAGGGTGGTGGGAACGAGAAAGATGAGGAGAAGAAGGGCTCCCAACCGGGTATAATAGCCTAAAATGGCGCAGAGGCTTCCCACCAATTCGAAGACGATGGCCCCGAAGAGGAAGAAATGGGGATAGGGCATGCCGAATTTGGCCATATACTGGGCCGTCCCCTCAAAATTTCCGATCTTTCCGATCCCCGAGTTTAAAAAGATGACCACGAGGAGGATCCGCCCAGCCAGAGTGCCGAACGCCTTCAGCCATTCCATGGGCCAACTCCTTTCCTCAAAAACCCGCCTGGGCTTCCTGAAACAGAAGGAGAATGGAAGGGGAGATGACGGTCAGAGGTCCAACCTCAAATCTCCGTGCTTCTTCACGTGTTCGACGAGCCCCCCGTCCTCTAAGATCCGCTTCATCACCGGAGGAATCGGGACGAAGGAGAGAGTTTGGTTCCGGGTGTGGTTAACGATCTTTCCCTCTTCAAGGATCAGCTCGATCTCGTCTCCTTCGCTCAACCCTTCCGTGTCGCAGATCACGGCAGGAAGCCCGTTGTTGAAACAGTTCCGATAAAAGATCCGGGCGAAGCTTTTGGCAAGGACGGCCTGAATGCCGTTCATCTTGATGACGATGGCCGCATGTTCCCGGCTCGACCCCTGGCCAAAGTTCCGACCCGCGACGAGGAAATCGCCTGGCCTCACCTTTTCCACGAATCCTGGCCGTTCGTATTCGAAGAGATGTTTGGCCAGCTCGGGAAGGTTGGAACGGAGATAGAAATATCGTCCGGGGATGATGTGGTCAGTGCTGATGCCATCGCCGAATTTCCAGACCCTTCCCCTCATGCTCTCCTCTCCTATAGGTACTTTCTCGGGTCGGCGATCTTCCCCTCGATCGCGGTCGCTGCAGCCACGGCAGGTGATCCTAAATAGATGAAGGAATTCGGGCTCCCCATCCTCCCCTGAAAATTCCTCGGCTGGGTCGCCAGACAGACCTCCCCGTCTCCCAGGACCCCTTCATGCAAACCCACGCAGGCCCCGCACCCGGCGGGCAGGACCATGGCCCCGGCCTCGAGCAGGGCCTGAAGGGTTCCGTCCTGGAGGGCCTCCATATAAACCCTTCTGGAGCCCGGAGTGACGATCATCCTCACCTTCGGGTGGATTCTCTTCCCCCTTAAAATCTTGGCCGCAATCTGGAGATCCTCCAGCCTTCCGTTGCAGGAGGTCCCGAGATAGACCTGGTCTACCTTCACCTCCCCGATCTCATCGATGGTCAGGGTATTGTCCACCTGATGGGGACAGGCGATGGTGGGCTTCAACCGTTGCCCATCGATCTCGATGACCCGTTCATAATTGGCGTCTGGATCGGACGAAAGGGGTTTGAAATCTCCGGGCCTGCCCATCCTTAACAGCCAATCCCGGGTGACCTCGTCGGAAGGGAAGAGGCCGACCTTGGCTCCGGCCTCCACGGCCATGTTGGCGATGGTCATCCTTCCGGCCATGTCCAGTTGCCTGATCACATCGCCCTCAAATTCGAGGGCCTTATAGGTGGCACCGGCCGCTCCGATTTTGCCGATGAGGTGGAGGATGATATCCTTGCCAAAGACCCCTTCGGGAAGCTTCCCCGTCACCACCACTCGAAACGTTTCAGGCACCCTCAACCACACCTTTCCCGTCGCCATCGCCACGGCTGCATCGGTCGAACCGACGCCGGTGGCAAACGCTCCCAAGGCCCCACCGGTGCAGGTGTGCGAATCGGCCCCGATCACAACATCCCCTGGCTTCACCTCCGTCTCCGCAACGACCTGGTGGGAAATCCCGTTTCCCACCTCGGAGATGCGGCAACCTGTCTTTTCTGCGAATCCTCTCAGGAAATTATGATCGTTGCTCAGCTCGAACCTCGGGCTGGGGGCGGCGTGGTCCAGAAAGAAAAAGGTTTTGGGAGGGTTGAACACCCTTTGGAAGCCCATCTCCTCGATCTTTCGTACGGCGAGAGGACCGGTTCCGTCCTGGGCATAGACGAGATCGGCCCGGACGATCACGATCTGGCCGGGCTTGACTTCCCGACCCGCATGCTCGCTAAGAATCTTCTCCGCCAAGGTCCTTCCCATAGCAATCGCCTCTACCCATCGCTTTTAAAATCTATAGCATAAAACCGGAAGGGTTTCACCTTGAATTTTCGTGATGCCGTTTCTATATTTAAGGTGTAGAGAAAGGAGGTGCTCTTATGAACGAGAAAAGACAATTTACACCCTGCGCCTGCTTCTCTCACGACGACAAAGCCGGTCGTCTTAAGATTGAACTGGAACTTCCGGGGGCGAGAAAGGAGAGTATCTCCCTGGATATGCGAAAGGATAGTTTCTGCGTCACGGCCCCCAGAGGCGATGACGTCGAGTACGCAGGTTGCTACATGCTGGCCCATGAGATCCACCCGGATAAGGCCGAAGCCAAATTCGAAAACGGCCTCCTGAGGATCTATGCCCCTCTGAAGGACTGGGAGTACAAGGTGAGCATCCCGGTTCAATAACCTCGGGGGTTTTCCGTTGAAAAAGCCCTCCCCCGTGGGAGGGCTTTTTAATTTCAGTAGGGACAGAGGCCAGCCGGACATCCCCCTGAATATTCGGTCTCCACGAGGAAGGGCCCTCCCAGAGGTTGATCCGCATCCCCTATCACGGTGTCGAAAGAAAGGACTTGCCCTTTCTTCGACCCATAACGGTAGACCGTGATCCCCTTGCATCTTAGCCGATAGGCCTGAAGGTAGATCTTCTTGATATCCTCTACGGTTGCCTCCGGAGGGAGGTTGATCGTCTTGGAGACCGAATTGTCCGTATGGCGCTGAAAGGCCGCTTGAAGCTTGAGGTGCTGGTCGGGTTGAAGATCGAAGGCAGTCACAAAGAGCCTCCTCACATCGGAAGGTATCTTTTTCATACCTTGGATGGATCCCCGGCCCGCAATCTCCGCCAGAAGTTCCCGGGTGAAAAATCCTTTCTCCCGGGCCATGGCCTCGAAGATCGGATGGACCTCAAAGAGTCTCGTCCCCGAAAGGACGTTCCTCACATAGGTCACGGCGAAGAGGGGTTCGATCCCGCTCGAACAGCCGGCGATGATGCTGATCGTCCCAGTAGGAGCCACGGTATTGACCGTAGCATTTCTCAACCGAAGTCCCTTCCCGGGATAAATGGACCTTTCGTAATTCGGGAAAACCCCCCGCTCTTCGGCAAGGGCTTGAGACGCCTTCAAGGACTCCTGGTGGAAGAAACGCATCAATTTCGATCCGAAGGCATAGGCCTCTTCCGATCCATAAGGAATCCCGAGGAGAATGAGGAGGTCGGCAAACCCCATCACCCCCAACCCCACCTTTCGATTTCCCATCGTTATCTCCCGGATCTCCGGAAGAGGGAAACGATTGACCTCGATCACGTCGTCGAGGAATCTTATCCCCCAGACGATGGTCTCTTTTAATTTCTCCCAATCCATCCGATTTCCCCTGACCATCTTGGCGAGATTGATCGAGGCCAGGTTGCAACTCTCGTAAGGGAGCAAAGGCAGCTCCCCGCAGGGGTTGACCGATTCTATTTTGCCGATCTCCGGTGTGGGGTTTCTTCGGTTGATCTCGTCCAAAAAGATCACCCCTGGATCGCCCGTATGCCAAGCGGAATAGGCGAGGAGGTCGAAGACGGGCTTGGCCTTGATCCTTTTCTTCTGGCCAGTTCTCGGATGGACGAGGTCATAGGAACCGTCTTTAATCACGGCCTCCATAAATCGATCGGTGATCCCAACGGAGAGATTGAAGTTGGAAAACCTCTCCCCCTTCAGCTTGCATTCGATGAATTCCACGATATCCGGATGATCGCACCGAAGCACGCCCATGTTTGCTCCCCGTCGCCTTCCACCCTGGACGATCACTCCGGTGGCATGGTCAAAAATGGACATAAAAGAGACCGGGCCTGAGGCCTCACCCTTGGTCGTCAAGACCAAATCTCCCCTTGGACGCAACCTCGAAAAATCGAACCCCGTTCCCCCACCCGTTTGATGGATGATCGCCATCTGGCTGAGGGCCTTGAAGATGCCCTCGATGGAGTCCTCCACGGGGATCACGAAACAGGCAGAGAGCTGGCCGAAGGAGGTCCCGGCGTTCATGAGGGTAGGAGAGTTGGGAAGAAACTCGAGACCCCTCATCATCAGATAGAATCGATCCTCTACCTCTTGAACCTTATCCAACGAGTTAAACTCCCCTTCTGCCCGGGCGACATGGGAGGCCACCCTGCGAAACATCTCGCTCGGGGTTTCGATGACCTTCCTCTGGTCGTCTTTCAGGAGGTATCGCCTCCGTAGGACCTCCATGGCGGGAATGGAGAGCTTAAGGTCGTCAACGACCCTCAGCGCCCGTTTTGTCATCCGGATATCACTTCGCCTCTCTCGATAGAGGATGTAGGCCCGTGCGATTTGGATATACCCCTCCTCCATCAAGACGGTTTCTACAAGGTCCTGAATCGCCTCCACGCTTGGAACGCGATCTCCCGTGGGGGCCTCAAGCCTTTTTACCACCTTTTCCGATATCGAAGAGGCGACCCGCTTCGATCGTTCCCCGTCCTTGAGCACCTCCAGAGCCGCCTTCTCAATAGCGGCCTCGATCCTGCTCGGATCAAACGGGGCCAAAGAACCGTCTCTCTTTTTGACCTGCTCAGGTCTCATAGGGTTCACCTTCTTGCCCGGGGTTTCGCTCCACGGTCAGTAATCGATGCCAGGCTGTGGCTCTATCCCTTGCCGGTAGGCATGTTTTACCTCAAGAATTTCGCTGACGGTATCCGCCAGCTCAATCACCCGGGGATGGGCATCCCTCCCCGTAAGCACCAGGTGCATATGAGGGGGTTTTTTCCGGATTATCTCCAGAACCTGATCCAGGTCCACCAAATGGAGTCGAAGGGCATTGTTGATCTCATCGAGGATGAGTAGATCGATCTCTTCGGAATCGAGCTTCTGGTGAACAAGCTGTATTGCCTCCTGGGCACTTCGCCGATGCTCTTTAAAGGGGTAGGGATTTCCCTGAATCCCGCAAAATCCCTTTCCCGTCGGAATCAATTCGACGGGGCAATCCATCTTTTTGACGCCATCCCACTCCCCGGTGTAGAGATCGCCCTTCATGAACTGGATGATCACCACCTTCATCCCGTGCCCGCAGGCCCTTATCGCCATTCCTAAGGCCGCAGTCGTCTTTCCCTTCCCCTGGCCTGTAATGACGACCACCAGGCCCTTTCTCTCCTTCGGAGTCAACCGGTTCACGTTCATATTTCGTTTCCCTAAACTTAAAATAATGCTTTTTTGGGCAGGGGTCAAACAGAGAGGGACCATGCCATATTCCACTTGAAAGATGCCTTGGGATGCTTATTTTTAGATTGAAAGGAGTGATGAAAGATGAAACAAAGGGTCAAAAAGAGGGAACATAAAACGAAAAGTCCGGTGTTGACCTACTACGACTGCTGTTGGTTCGGCCCTGCCCAACATAGGGTCTGTTGCGGAGGTTTTTGTGGTCCCCAATGGGGTAGATAATTGGTAAATCTACCCGCGGAGAGGAGGCCCAAATCAAAAGGGGTTGGGTTTAAAATCAGATAAGGTAGGGAAAAAGGCAATCACTTCACCCTAACAAAAGGAAAGGCTTCTTTCATCGCCTTGGTGATCAGACTCACGCCTGCCCAGTTGGCGATCGTCTCGATCACGACAATCATTTCGGGATCTCGGAAGCTCACGTGGGCTTCCTTCCCGAATTTTTCAAGGTTTTCGATCAGAAATTCGGCGATTCCCTTCTCGACTTCCTGGCTGGAAAAATCTCCTTTGTGTCCCCTCCTTCTCACTCTCACATAGAACCTCTGCTCCCCTATCCTCTCGACATAGGGAAGGAGGACCTCTTTCAATCGATCCATAAATTGAGGAAGCTCGAAATAGAAGGTTCGCTCTAACGGCACGATCTGACTGATAAAGTTAATCCGTTCGGGCTCCTCCTGCCTCATCCTCTCCATCTTTTCGAGAAAGAGGTTCACATCTTCCACATGGCCAAGGAGGACATCCTTGAACCCGGATCTCTTGAATTCACCGTGTTGGCTCAAGAAATGGAGGGCCTTCTTTTCTTGTCCCCAATAGGTAGAAATGAGAAGGTTCGATTCTTTCACCGACTTTTGCACCCCCTTTTCCTTCGACTCCGGTTTTCACCGCCTTGGGCTCTTCAGTCAATCCCCGTCCCTTCGCTCCAACGATCAATGCAGGGAGATGACGTACCTTTCGGTCAGCATCACCCTCACCCCGAATCTCTCGCCCTCCCTGTTCAAAAGATGGGTCAACCAAACCCTTTCCTCCTGAGTAGTTAGATTGACCCGGAGGGATCGGATCCGGGTGGGAACCATCTCAAGACGGAGCAACTTTCCCGTGGAGGGATCTAATCTCGGAAGATAGATGAGGCCCAGATCGGCCCGGTAAGAGGCGTACCCACCGATCCCTTCATAATCGTTTAAAAAATCGCCGCAACCATAGAGGATGAGCTTTCCTTTATAGACCTCGAATCCCTTTACGTGGTGGGAGGAATGGCCATGGATGAGGTCCACGGCCGCCTCATCGATCAGTCGATGGGCAAAATCGATCTCCCTAAGAGGAATCGAATACCCCCAGTTTCCACCCCAATGGATCGAGGCCACGACAATATCGCCCTTCTCCTTCACCCACCTGACCTCTTCCCCGATCCGTTCAAGAATCTCCTCCGAATAGGATGGGAGCAGATTGACACCAGGGCTTTTATCAGAGGCGGCCCACTCCAAGGGGATCCCGCTCGTGGTCGACCCGAAAGAGAAGACGATCACCTTCCCCCTTCCTTCGATCTCGATAATAGCCGGCCTTTGGGCCTCTTTAAGGTCCATCCCTGCACCGGCGGTCTTTATCCCTGCCTTCCGAAGCGTCTCAAGGGTCTCTTTGAGCCCTGTGTAACCCCAATCGAGGACATGATTGTTGGCAAGGACGCAGAGGTCGATCTTGGCCGTGGTGAGGACCCCGATATTTTCTGGGTGCATTCGATAATGGACCTCCTTTCCCCGCCAACAATCGTCGCTTTGGGTGATGCTCGTTTCGAGGTTGATCACCCTCAGATCGGGGCCCATCCGCTGAACCACCTCCAAGATGTCTCCCCAAATATATCGGGGTGAAACGGGACGGGGGATCGGGCCGCTTGCCTCCTCAGCGAGGGCCACATAGACCCTTGCGTCTTTGACATAACCCTCGTGTAACGTCGGATCGCTCGGATGGGGAAGGATCTGGTCGATTCCCCTTCCGGTCATGACATCCCCTGTTAGAAAAAGGGTGATGGAGTCGGACATCTAATCCCTCCCAATTTTATTTTAAATAGGCTCTTCGGATTAGGGCAATATCCGATCTTCTATTAGGAGGAGATGAGAGGTGGACAAAGAAGCCCTAAAACGGTATGATGAGTTGAGGGCTTTCGAAAAAGTTCCGGTTTGTAGGTCTGAGGCTCAAGAGGATGCCCAAGGCTTCCAAGGTGATTGTCCGTTTGAGGGTCAATGGGGAAGATCACCGGATCGCCATCGACCCCCGCCGGACCCTTCTCGACCTGCTCAGAGACGATCTCGAATTGACCGGGGCCAAGAGGGGATGCAACGAAGGGACATGCGGGGCCTGCACCGTCCTCCTCGATGGCCAGGCCATCTATGCCTGCATGACCCTTGCGATCGATTGCGAAGGGAAGTCCATCGAGACCATCGAGGGGCTCGAAAAGAACGGGAGGCTCCACCCGGTCCAGCAGGCCTTCCTCGACCACGATGCCCTTCAGTGCGGTTTCTGCACCCCGGGTCAGATCATGTCTGCTGTGGCCCTGCTCCGGAAATATCCCGTGCCCACCGTGGAGCAAATCGAAGGCCACCTCTCGGGAAACCTTTGCCGTTGCGGCTCGTATCCTAAAATCCTCAAAGCCGTCCTTCAGGCTGGTGAGGTCCTTCGGAGGGAGAAAAGGAGAGATGGCCAAGGTCATTAAAGTGGAAAGGGAGTTCGAAGGCCACCGCTTCGAAGAGTATGCGGTGTTCGAAAGAGAGGAGCTCCGACCCTGGGGATCTGAAAGCGATCTCAAAATCGTCAGCAAGCAGCAGAGGCGGATCGACGGTAGGAAACGGGTCACCGGCCGCGCGATCTATACGGCTGACATGAAGCTTCCCCGGATGCTTTACGGAAAGATCCTCCGAAGCCCTCTTCCACACGCAAAGATCAAAAAGATCGAGACCCGGAAGGCCGAGAGCCTTCCGGGCGTCCGCCTCGTCCTCACCTTCAAAAATGCCCCCAAAATCCCATTTTACGACGGACAGTCCTTCCTTTTCGATAGGACGCTCCGGTATGCCGGCGACGAGATCGCCTGCGTCATCGCGGAGGAAGAGGAGATCTGCGAGGAGGCCCTCGGGCTTATCGAGGTCGATTACCTCCCCCTCCCCTTCGTCCTCGACCCCGAGGAGGCCCTCAAACCGGGCGCTCCAAAGATTCATCCCAATGGAAATCTCTTCAGGGGCGAGCCCGAAATTTATGAACGCGGGGACGTAGAAAAGGGGTTGAAGGAGGCGAGCATCGTCGTCGAGGACGTCTTCAGGACCCAGACCGCCCTCCACAACTCCCTTGAGACGCACGGAAGCCTCGCCCTCTGGGAGGGGGACCGTCTCACGGTCTGGGATTCCACCCAACACATCTTCGGGGTCCGGGAAGCCCTCTCGGAACTTCTCCAACTACCTCTCCACAAAGTTCGGGTCATTCAGAACCATATGGGAGGCGGTTTCGGAAGCAAGACGCGGCTCGGAAAGTATACCCTCCTTGCGGCCATCGCAAGCCGGATGACCGACCGGCCCGTGAGGATCCTCCTCGACCGCCATGAAGAGAATCTTTCCACGGGCAACCGGCCCTCGAGCCTCCAATACCTAAGGATCGGCGCCAAAGAGGACGGAACCCTGACCGCCATCGATCTCAAGGTGATTTCAGCAGGAGGGGCCTACATCGTCTGGCCTCCTGCCGTGGGTGGGCCGGTGAGGCAGCTCTATGCCTGCCCCAATGTGAGGACCGTTCAGTATACCGTCTTTACCAATACGGGACCCATGTCGGCTTTCAGGGCTCCAGGTTATGTAGAAGGGACCTTCGCCCTCGAATCCTTAATGGACGAGTTGGCAAAGAGGTTGGGGATCGATCCCCTCGACCTCCGATTGAAAAATTACGCCGATCATGATCAAGTGACCGGAAGGCCCTACTCCTCCAAAAACCTGAGGGAGGCCTACCGGATCGGTGCAGAGAGGATCGGATGGCAGAGGCGAGAAAGGACGATGGAAGGGCCCAAAAGAAAGGGCTTCGGAATGGCCTCGCAGATCTGGGGGGGAAGCGGAGGGCCTCCTGCCCATGCCCTGATCAAGATAAATCCTGACGGAACAGCCACCGTCATTGCCGGCACACAGGAGATCGGAACCGGCACCCTGACGGCCTTGGCCCAGATCGCTGCAGAAGAACTGGGCTTTCCCATCGAAAACATTTCGGTGGAGATCGGCGATACCCAAACCGGCCCCTACGCTCCGGTGAGCGCAGGGAGCATGAGCCTCGCAAGCGTTGGGCCAGCCGTCCGTCAGGCGGCCCACGACGCTCGCAACCAAATACTCGACCTCTTCTCCCAATTGCTTAACATCCCTCCGGAGTCCCTCACCATCCAGAATTCCAGGATCCATAGCCCTTTCCTCAAGGAACCGATCCAGGTGAAGGACCTCCTCTCTCCCCTGGGGGACTACATGATCATCGGCCGCGGAAGCCGCAGCCCAAATCCCCAGGACGTTAACGTCAATACCTTCGGGGCCCAGTTTGCCGAGGTCGAGGTGGATATCGAGATGGGAGAAGTAGAGGTGAAGAAGATCGTGGCCGTCCACGATTCTGGAAGGATCGTCAACCCCTTGACCTGTTCGAGTCAGATCGAAGGGGGAGTCCTTCAGGGAATTGGATTCGCCCTGACGGAGAATCGCATCGTCGATCGGGTCACAGGTTCGGTGCTTACCGGAGATCTCGAAAATTATAAGATCCCAACCCTATCCGATTGTCCTGAATTGGTGGTGGAGATGATCGATTCACCAGATGCTCGCGCAAATAATCTGGCTTCAAAAGGGGTGGGAGAACCCCCGATCATTCCAACCGCGGCCGCGATCGGAAATGCCGTCGCAGACGCCCTCGGCTGCCGGATCAAGGAACTTCCCATTACGAGGGGAAAAGTGCTCTCTATAATTCAAAAGGGTCGGAGATGAGGCCCTTCGAATTCTTCACCCCTTCCACGATCTCCGAAGCGATAAGGCTCTTAAACAAGCCGCACTCCTATCCTCTCGCAGGGGGGACCGACCTTTTGGGAGAATTGAAGAGGGGAATTCGGAGGGTCGATCGGATGGTCAATCTCAAGGCCATCCCTCGATTGAAGAAAATCGTTGAAGGGAAAATGGTGCGAATCGGTGGCCTCGTTACCCTCGCAGAGATCGAGGAGGCCCCCCTTTTTGCCAAAAGCTTTCCTTTGCTTTCCCAGGCCGCCTCCCTCGTTGCGTCTAAGCAGCTTCGAAACCTGGGCACCCTGGCGGGTAATCTTCTCCAGCGCCCCCGATGCTGGTATTACCGGAACGCCCCCTTCCATTGCTGGCTTAAAGGGGGAAGGGCCTGTTTCGCCATCGGAGGCGAGAATGCTTACCATGCCATCTTAGGAGCCGGTCATTGCCAGGCGGTCCATCCCTCGGACCTGGCCCCAGCGCTGATCGCTTTGGATTCCGAGGTGGAGATCGTGGGACCGAAAGGGAGGCGGAGAATCCCCCTCGAAGCGCTCTACCGGAATCCAACTGAAAGGGATCGTCAGGTGACCCTCCTGAAACGGAACGAGATCATCACCGCCGTCCTCTTGAACCGGCCTTTTAAGGGTTCTAAGGGGATCTTTCTCAAGGCCGGTGATCGAAAGGCCTGGTCCTTTGCCCTTGTGAGCGTCGCGGCCTTCCTCATCCTCAAGGGTGGGAAGGTTTCGAGCCTTCGCCTCGTTTTGGGCGGGGTCGCACCCTATCCTTGGAGGGTAAAGGAGGTGGAAGGGTTCCTCGAAGGAAAGCAGCCCTCGGAGGAACGGATCAGGAGGGCGAGCGAAATGGCCTTGGCGAAGGCGAGGCCCTTGAAGGAGAATGGCTATAAGATCCCTCTGGCCAAGGCCTTGATCGAGAAGGCCTTGACCTCCCTTCTCTGAGCGAACCCAAAGAAAATTTTCCCTCGAGGCCTTAGCCCCCGATCTTTGACAGGAGGAAAGGAGGCTCCACCTCCTGAAGAAGCCTTCTGGCGATGATGAGCCGCATGATCTGGGCCGTTCCCTCGTAGATCTGGATCACCTTCGCATCCCTCATCAATTTCTCGACGGGGTGCCACTTCGTATATCCCATCCCCCCATAGATCTGAACCGCGTCGGTTGTCACCTTCATAGCCATGTCCGAGGCAAAGGCCTTCGCCATGGCCGCCTCCTTTGAGTTGGGCATCCCTCGATCGGCGAGCCATGCGGCCTTGTAGACCAGAAGCCTTGCCGCCTCGATCCCCATCGCCATCTCCGCGAGCATGAATTGAACGGCCTGGTGCTGGGCGATCGGGACTCCGAATTGAACCCTCTTTTTGGCATAACGGGTGGCCAATTCCAAGGCGGTCCTGGCAAGCCCGACCGCTCCCGAGGCGATCATGGGCCGGGTGAGGTCGAGGGCGATCATCGCCTTCTTAAAGCCATCCTCTTCCCCTCCCAAAAGGTTCTCCCTGGGGACCCTCACCTCCCGAAAGAAGACGGGCGTCGTGTTCGAGGCCCGCTGCCCCATCTTGTCGATGGGCTTTCCAGGGCTCACCCCTTTAAGTTCGGATGGGACGATGAGGCAGATGATCCCCTTATGCCTCTTGCTCGGATCGGTCGTTGCGAAGACGAGGTAGAGGTTGGCCACGCCCCCATTGGTAATCCACATCTTGTTCCCGTTGAGGAGGTAGTGATCCCCAGCGTTAACGGCCGTGGTCTTCATGGAGGCCGGGTCGGAGCCGACCGTCACCTCGCTCAGGCAGTAGGAGGCCAGGCTGAATCGGGAGCAGAAGGGCCTGAGAAACCTCTCCTTCTGGTCAGGGGTTCCGAACCGGATGATGGGGTAGAGGGCCAACGTGCTGACGAAGATCGAGACATAGATCCCCATGCAACCCGCGGCCAACTCCTCCGACATGATGCAGGTATCGAGCACGCCCAATCCCTGTCCCCCATACTCCCTCGGAACGAGGGGAGTGAGATAGCCCTCCTGGTGGGCCTGTCTCATGACATCGATGGGAAAGGTGCCCTCCCGATCGTGTCGTTCGGCCACGGGAAGGATGACCTCCTCAGCGAAGCGCCTCGCCTTCGCCTGGAGCTCCTTCTGTTCCTCGCTCAGTTCGAAGCCGATCATCGTCTCCCTCCCTCGTAGCGGTAGAATCCCCTTCCGGTCTTGACGCCTAAATATCCTGCATCCACATACTGCTGGAGGAGCGGACAGGGCCGGTACTTATCCCCAAAGCCCTCCTGGAGGACCTTCATCACGGAGAGAACCGTATCGAGCCCCACGAAGTCTGCCAGCTCCAGCGGCCCCATCGGATGGTTGGCGCCCATCTTCATGATGGCGTCGATCTCCTCGGCCTTCCCCAGGCCTTCGTAGAGGGCGTAGATGGCCTCGTTCATGTAGCTGAAGATCAGACGGCTCGAGACGAAGCCCGGAAAATCGGCCGCCTCCAGGGGGGTCTTTCCCAGCTTCAGGCTCAACTCCTTCGTGATCTGAAAGGTCTCTTCCGAGGTCGCAAGCCCCCGGATGATCTCGATCAGCTTCATCACCGGCGCTGGGTTGAAGAAGTGCATCCCGATGACCCGATCGGGATGATGGGTCACCGAGGCGATCTTCGTAATCGGGATCGAGGAGGTGTTGCTCGCCAGGATGGCCTGGCGCGGGATCACCTCTTCGAGCCTTTTAAAAATCTCCCACTTTAAAGGGAGATGTTCCGTGGCCGCCTCGATGACGAAATCGCATCGAGAAAGATCCCCGATCTCCACCGTCGTGGAAAGTCTCTGAAGACACCTCTCCTTCTCCTCCTGGGCCATCTTTCCCTTCTCGACCCTCCTTGCCAGGTCGGCCACGATCCTCCCCTTTCCCTTCTCGAGTGCCTCCTGGGTGACATCCCGCATCACGACCTCATATCCCGAGGTGAGCGCCACCACGGCGATGCCGCTGCCCATCTGGCCTGCTCCGACCACTCCGATCCTCTTGATCTCCATCTCCATCACCCCTTTTTACGTTTTTTAGGAATTATAACCCGGCTACAACGAATTCAAAACCGTCCGCTTTGGAAGGTTGCGGAAGAGGCCCCTCTTTGTTATATTGATTTCATTTATTGGGGGGAAAAATCTGTAAAGAAAGAGGGAAAAGAAGATGAGAAAAAGGATGGTGGGGTTATTATTCATTTTTTTGTTCCTTGGAACCCTCGGGGTCTACGCCCAGGAAAAGGCGAAAGTGGCCTATCCGGAAGGTTACCGGGATTGGACCCACGTGAAGTCGATGCTCATCTTCGACCCCAAACACCCTCTCTTCAACTCCTTCGGCGGGATCCATCACATCTATGTCAACAAAAAAGGGCTGGAAGCTTATAAGAAGGGCGGGGCCTTCCCGGATGGCGCCGTCATCGTCTTCGATCTCTTGGAGGCAACGGTCGATCAAGGAGCCTATGTGGAAGGGCCAAGGAAATTCATCGGCGTCATGCAGAAGGACTCGAAAAAATTCAAAGAGACCGGCGGTTGGGGATTCGAGGCCTTCGAAAAGGATACGAAAAAATCCTTCGTGAAAGACGGGGGCAAGAGCTGCTACGACTGCCACCTCGGCCAGAAGGAAAAGGATTACGTCTTTTCGAAGTATCGTCCCTGAAGGGCCTTCATTCTTCGACAAGGGGAGATTGAATCCTTAAGGGAGCGGGAGTCGTTTAAATCGTATGTCTGTTCAAGGGGGAGGTGGCCTCTTTTTTGCGATACTCTTGGGGTTCGTTTTCATCCTCCCTCCCTCCCTCCTTTTTTCTCATACCGACCATCCCCCACAAACGCCTGTGGCCCCACCGGGGGTAGGGATCGACGAAAAACTGGGTCAGGCGCTCCCTCTCCATCTCGCCTTTAATGACGAAACAGGAAGGCCCGTCACCCTGAAAGAGGTGATCCATAAACCCACGATCTTTACGCCCGTCTTTTACGCCTGCCCTGACGTCTGTAACTTCCTCCTCTCCAACCTCGCCAGCGCCCTCAACCGTCTGCCTTCCACTCCGGGCGAGGACTACCTCGTCCTCTCCGTAAGTTTCGATGAGACCGAAACGCCCCAGCTCGCCTCCGAGAAGAAGGGGCTCTATCTCAAGATGATCGAAAGGCCCTTTCCGGAGACGGCCTGGAGGTTTTTGACGGGCGAGAAGGAGAACATCCTTCGGTTGACCGATGCCGCGGGGTTCCATTTCAGACGGGAAGGGAAGAATTTCCTCCACCCTGTTGCCGTGATCGTCCTCTCTCCTGAAGGGAAGATCACCCGGTATCTTTACGGTACCGAAATCCTTCCCTTCGATTTGAGGATGGCCCTCCTCGAGGCCTCTGAGGGAAGGACCGGCCCGACCATCGCCAAGGTCCTGAGGTTCTGTTTCAGTTACGATCCGAAGGGTCGCCGGTATGTCTTCAATACTTTAAAAATCACGGGGATCGTCACGTTGACCTTTGCTCTGTCCTTCGTCCTCTTCCTCTTCTGGAGAGGGAGGAAGAGAAGGGCCTCGAAGGCGGATTAATTTTATGAAGAGTTTTTACGAAGAGGAAGGGAGATTTAAAGGGATCGGGGCCTGGATCTTCTCCACTGACCATAAGCGGATCGGATTGCTCTACCTCGTCTCGATCCTCTCCTTCTACGGGGTCGGAGTCCTCTTGGGCTTTCTCATGCGGCTCGAACTGATCGCGCCCGGTCCCACGGTGATGAGGCCCCAGACCTACAATGCCATCTTCACCCTCCACGGCGTCATCATGATCTTTCTCTTCGTCATCCCGGGGATTCCGGCCATCTTCGGGAACTTCTTCCTTCCCATCCAGATCGGCGCAAGGGATGTGGCCTTTCCGAAAATCAACCTCCTCTCCTGGTGGGTCTACATGCTCGGGGCTGCCTTAGCCCTCCTCTCCCTTTTTACGGGCGGGGGTCCCATCGACACCGGCTGGACCTTCTATGTCCCTTACAGTCTGAGGACACCCGTCAACGTCCCCCTGGCCGTCCTTGGCGTCTTCGTCCTCGGATTCTCGTCGATCCTGACCGGGATCAACTTCGTGACCACGACCCATCAGCTCCGGGCACCCGGGATGAGTTGGTTCCGCCTTCCCCTCTTCGTCTGGGGGATCTATGCCACGGCTTGGATCCAGATCCTCGTCACGCCCGTGGTGGGGATCACCCTCCTCCTCACCCTGATGGAGCGGTTGATGGGCGTGGGCGTCTTCGACCCGACCAAGGGAGGGGATCCCCTTCTCTACCAGCACCTCTTCTGGATCTACTCTCATCCAGCGGTCTACATCATGATCCTTCCGGCCATGGGGATCATCTCGGAGATCCTTCCGGTCTTCGCCCGGAGGACGATCTTCGGGTACAAGGCCATCGCCTTCTCCAGCCTCGCCATCGCCCTTGTGGGCTCCTTCGTCTGGGGACACCACATGTTCGTGAGCGGCCAGAGCGACGTGGCCTCCGTCGTCTTCTCGCTCTTGACCTTCTTGGTGGCCGTCCCGAGTGGCGTGAAGGTCTTCAACTGGGTCGCCACGCTCTACAAGGGTTCGATCGAGGTCGCCCCGCCCTTCCTCTTCGCCCTCAGTTTCATCTTCCTCTTCGCCATTGGCGGTCTGACCGGCCTCTTCCAGGGAGCCCTCGCCACGGACGTCCACCTCCACGACACCTACTGGGTGGTGGGACACTTCCATTACGTCATCTTCGGCGGGACGGGCTTTGCCATCTTCGCCGCGCTCCACTACTGGTTTCCGAAGATGTTCGGAAGGATGTATCATAAAAAGGTTCCCTATGTCGCATGGGCCCTCCTCTTTTCCGGATTTAACCTGCTCTACTTCCCGATGCTCCTTCTGGGCTGGCAAGGGATGCCGAGGAGGTACTACGACTACCTCCCTCAGTTCCATTCTTTTCAGCTCATTTCTACGATCGGTTCCTGGATCCTGATCGGAGGGCTGATTCTGATGTTCGGAAACCTCCTCCGCTCCCTCTTCAAAGGGGAGAGGGCGGAGGAAAATCCATGGGGAGGGGCCACGCTCGAATGGCAGATCCCCTCGCCTCCCCCGAAGGAAAACTTCGAGACCATCCCCCATGTGGAGACCGGACCCTATGAGTTTAGAAGATAGAGAGGAGATCGGCTCGACCCTCGGGATGTGGCTCTTCCTCCTTTCGGAGGTCCTCCTTTTCGGAGGGCTCTTCATCCTCTACTCGGTCTACCGTTTCAACCACTCCCATATCTTCCATCTCTCCGCCGAAGCCCTCGATCGCCCCATCGGCGCCCTCAATACGGTCATCCTCCTCACCAGCAGCCTGACCATGGCCCTCTCCATCTTCTTCTTAAAAAAGGGGCAGACGCGAAGCTCCCTCACCTTTCTCGCCCTGACCATCTCCTTAGGGTGCCTCTTCCTCCTCATCAAGGCGATCGAATGGTCATCCAAGATTCATCACGGGGTCTTTCCCAATGCGCCGGCCCTTCTCGAAAGGGAGCGGGGGGAGGTCCTCTTCTACGGCCTCTACTATTCGATGACAGGCCTTCACGGCCTCCATGTCCTCGTCGGTGTGGGTGTCCTTATCGTCATGGCCTTCTTGATCGTCAGGGGAAGGGTGAACCCCCAAAGGTTCCTCCCTCTCGAAAATGCAGGGCTCTACTGGCACCTGGTCGATATCCTATGGGTCTTTCTCTTCCCCCTCTTCTATTTGATCACCTGAGCGGAGGAAGGTCGGAGTGGAGACTTACGTGCGGGTTTGGTTGATCCTCATCGTCCTCACCGGGCTTGCCGTCTCCACGGCAGGGATGGATATAGGGAAAGGGGGACTGGTCCTCGCCCTTTTCATCGCCTTCGTCAAATCGGGTCTGATCCTCAACTACTTCATGCATCTCAGGGAAGGGAAGAAGATCCGGTTGATCCGGTGGATGATCCCGGGGATTTTGGCCCTTTTGGTCCTCTTCATCGGCATCACCTTTCTCGATATCGCTCTACGTTAGACGTTTGATCGCTTGGGGAGATCATGGTCCGCGGCTTGACAGGCCTTTCCGAAGAGATCGTTCAGAGCGTCTTCCTCTACATCGCGGTGATCTCCATCGCCATCCTGGTCCTGATCACCTCCCTCATGATTTACTTCACCTATCGATACCACCGGAGGAGGAACCCGAACCCCCGAGACATCCGGGGAAACCTCTGGCTCGAGATCCTCTGGACCGTCGTCCCCACCCTCCTCGTGCTCTCCATGTTCTATTATGGATGGACGGGGTTCCATGCCCTGAGGAAGGTGCCGGAAGGGGCCCTCAAGGTAAAGGTGAGCGCCCGGACCTGGTCCTGGCTCTTCGAATATGAGAACGGCCTGAAAACGACCGAACTCTTCATTCCAGAAGGGAGGCCCGTTCACCTCCGGCTCTCCTCCCTCGATGTGATCCACAGTTTTTACATCCCGGCCTTCCGGGTCAAACAGGATGCCGTGCCGGGCATGACGACCTCCCTCTGGTTCAGGGCGAAAGAGGCCGGAACCTACGACGTCCTCTGCGCCGAATACTGTGGCCAACAGCATGCCTACATGCTCACAAAGGTGAGGGTCCTCAAGGAGGAGGAGTTTAATCGCTGGTACGAAGATAAAGGAAAGGAACTGGAAAAGGAGAGGCGGGCAGGCCTTCCAAGAGGGGAGCGTCTGATCCTCGAGAAAGGGTGCCTCGCCTGCCACAGCACCGACGGAACGCCCAGGGTGGGGCCGACCCTCAAGGGCATCTTCGGAAAGACCGTGACCGTCATCACGGAGGGAAAGGAGAGGCAGGTCCGGGTCGACGAGGCCTATCTCCTCAGGTCGCTGCTCGAACCGAACGCCGATCTGGTCAAGGGGTTCCAGCCCATCATGCCCAGCCAGAAGGGCATCTCGACCGAAGAAGAGCTAAAGGAACTGGTCCGGTATATGAAGGAGCTGAAATGAGGTCCATGCTCGCCCTTCTCTCCCTGTTGGCTGATCTCACGAAGTGGAAACTCTCTCTCTTCGTCGCCCTCTCCGCGGCCACAGGTTACCTTCTGGCCGATCGGACAACCCCATTGGAGATGGTCCCGATGCTTCTGGCCACCTTTCTTCTCGCCTCGGGCGCCTCAGGCCTCAACCAGTACCAGGAAAGAAGGGAGGATGGTTTGATGGAGAGGACGAAAGGCCGGCCCATTCCTTCGGGAAGGCTCTCTCCTGAGGCGGGCCTATTGATCTCCATCCTCCTCCTCTTCTTCGGGTCAATCTCGCTCCTGTTGGCCGCAACATGGAAAACCTTCCTTTTGGCCATGTCGGCGCTGTTTCTCTATAACGCCGTCTACACACCTCTGAAGAAGAGGACGCTCCTTGCCATCGTTCCAGGGGCATGGGTCGGAGCCATCCCTCCTGCCATGGGCTGGACGTCGGGAGGCGGGGGCATCGAACCCCAGATCTTGGCCCTCTGCACCTTCCTCTTCCTCTGGCAGTTTCCCCACACCTATTTTCTGCTTCAGAGCTATCGAAAGGACTACCTGAAGGCCGGCTTCGCCCCTCTCCTTCAAAGGGGGGAGGATCTCCTGCCGGAGAAGGTTCTTTGGGTCTGGATCATGGCCACGGTGGTCTCGAGCCTCCTCATCCCATTTTTTGGGAGCGATCCTTCCCTCTGGAACCTTTTCGTCCTCACCTCGCTGGGTCTCCTCCTCATCTACAAGACGACGAGGAGGCTCCTTTTCGGGGTTCCGAGAGGCTCTTTGCGTTTCGCCTTTCGAGCGGTTAATCTTTATATGTTGTCCGTGTTGTTGCTTCTGAATCTGGACCGGATCGTCAGGATCGGCTAAGTCGACCTTTCCATGAGAAAAAAGATCGGGATCCTCCTCGGCCTCCTCCTCTTCCTCCTTCTCTCCATCGTGGTCTACCACCGCCTTCAGGTTCAGACGAAAAAGGCCTTCTTCGCCCTCTTCCCGATCTTCTCCTACGCCTCGGTCCCGCAACCCGTCCTCTTCAATCACCCCATCCACAAAGAGAGGGCCAACCTCGACTGCACCTTCTGCCATCGCTACGTGGAGAGTCACCGGGTGGCAGGAATCCCCAACATTGACCTCTGTCGGGCCTGCCACTCCACGGAGGCCCTCAGCAAAAGGGCAGAGGCCCTCAAAGTGGTCAAGTACGTCCAAGCGAACCGACCCATCCCCTGGAAGAGGATGTACGAGATGCCCAAATTCGTCGTCTTCCCCCACTGGGTCCATGTCCAGAACGGGGTGGAATGCGCCGTCTGCCATGGCCTGACGGCGATCAAAGAGAGGCCGGTCAAGATGGTCGATCGAAACTATATGGATTGGTGCCTCGACTGCCATCGGAGGAGAAATGCCAGCATCGACTGCTATGCTTGTCACTCCAGCTGATCGTTGGAAGGAAACGGGCCATAATTAATCTCGAACCATGAAGATTAACAGGCGGCAACTCTTGAAGATGATCGGCGCGGCCACCTTCGGGATGGTCCTTCCCGAGGAACTCCTCCACGCCCTTCCGGAGGAAGGGGAATGGATCCCTTACGAAGAATACTGGACCAAAGGCGTCTGCCTCCAGTGCCCGAGCGGCTGCGGCCTCAGGATCCGTCTCGTCAACGGCTGGCCGGTTAAGATCGAGGGAAACAAAGAGTATCCCATCAACCGAGGAAGGCTCTGCCCCAAGGGACAGGCAGGCCTCCAGGTCCTCTACGATCCCGACCGGATCCGTAATCCCCTCAAACGGAAGGGAAAGCGAGGAGAGGGCCTCTGGGAAAGAATCTCCTGGGACGAGGCTATCGGCCTTCTGACCCGACGTCTGAAGGAGCTTCGGGAGAAGGGGCAACCCCATCGCCTCCTCCTCCTCGGAGGAAGGTCCCGGGGCCATATGACCGAGTTGATAAAGAGATTTATGGAAGCCTATGGTTCTCCCAATCTCCTCTTGAATCCCTCCCGCGGGTCGGAGGGGATCTTGAAGGGACATCTCTTCACCATGGGCGAGAGAGACTTCCTCTCCATCCACTGGCCGGAGACACGGTACGTCCTCTCCTTCGGGGCAAGCCTTCTCGAGGCCTCCAGATCATCGATGCTCAATCTCAGAGGATATGGATGGCTGAGGCGGGGAAGGCCGGGACTGAGAGGGAAACTCGTCCAGATCGAACCGCGATTCTCGGTCACCGCCTCGAAGGCGGATCAGTGGGTCCCGATCGAGCCGGGAACGGATGGGGCCCTTGCCCTCGGCATCGCCCACTGCCTCGTCAAAGAGAAGCAATACGACGAGGCATTCGTCACCCGCTTCACCTTCGGCTTCGAGGACTGGAGAGATCCCGATGGGAGAGGCCATCTCGGGTTCAAGACGCTCCTCCTGAAGGAGTATCCTCCTCAAAAGGTTTCCAAGATCACCGGTGTCCCGGAGGAGACGATCCTCCAGCTGGCCCGGGAATTCTCTTCCCATCGACCCTCGATCGCCCTCTCCGGAAGGGGAGCGGGGATGCAGACCAACGGCACTTACACCCAGATGGCGATCGACGCCCTCAATGCGCTTGCGGGTTCGATCGATACGCCAGGAGGGCTCCTCCGGCAACTCCCTCCTCCCTTCCAGAGGTGGCGGCCCCCTCTCAGAGACGGGATTGCGGAAAAGGGCCTCTCCAGACCGCGGATCGACGGAGCAGGAGACCTACCCTTCCCATTCGCCCAAGAGGTTCCCTACCTGCTTCCGGAGAGACTCGAAAGAGGAGAGCCCTATCCCATCGATACGCTCCTCCTCTACTATACCAATCCCATCTTCAGCCTTCCCGCTTCGATCAGATTTAAGGAGGCGTTGGAGAAGGTCCCCTTCATCGTGAGCTTCTCCCCTTTTATGGACGAGACCACAAGGATGGCCGACCTCGTCCTTCCCGACGGCACCTATTTCGAGCGGTGGCAGGACGACCTGCCCGAACCGGGGCCGGGATATCCGGTGATCGGGTTGAGACGGCCCGTTTTGAGCAGACCCCTTCAGGATGTCCGCAATTCCGGCGACGTCCTGATCGGGATCGCAAAGGGATTGGGTGGGACCGTGGCCGCTTCTTTTCCTTGGAAGGACATGAGGGAGGCCATCGCCGAGGCCCTTCAAGGCCTCTTCCGTGCCAAACGGGAATCGTTTGGGAAAGAGAATTTTGAAGAATTTTTGAAAGCCTTGGCAGAGGCGGGAGGATGGTGGGAGGAATCCTATCCCTTCGGCCGGTGGCGGCAGCGATTCGATACGCCCTCGGGAAAGTTCGAGTTCTACTCCCTTGCCATGGAACGCGGCCTCAGGGAGGTTTCGAAGAGACGGTCGAGGCCGATCGATTCGATCCTCGAAGAATTGAAGATCGAGGCAAGGGGAGATAGGGTCTACCTTCCCCACTACGAAAAACCACGGCTCGTCGGAGACGAGAAGGAGTTCCCCTTCCGCCTCATCCACTACAAGCTGATGACCACGGCGGAGGGAAGGGGGGCCAACCAGCCCTATCTCCAGGAGATCTTCGGCCCCCATCTTAAGGAGAAATGGAATGCCTGGGTGGAGATCCATCCGGAAACCGCTCGCGGCCTTGGAATAGAAGATGGGGATCTCGTCTGGGTGGAGTCGATGGCCGGTCGATTCAAGACCAAGGCAAGGCTCTTCGCCGGGACCCACCCGGGATGCGTTCAGATCCCTTACGGTCAGGGCCATCGGGCCTATGGTCGTTGGGCCGAAGGGAGGGGGGTAAATCCAAACGACCTGATCGTCAGGGAGTACGATTATCTTGGCGGATTTTTGTCGCCCTTTGCCACGCGAGTGAAGGTCTACAAGGCCTAGATGCCGGGTCCATAAAAAGGGACTGGCAAGGAAAAGGAGTGAGCATGTACCGATGGGGGATGGTGATCGATCTGGATCGTTGCACAGGCTGCCAGGCCTGTATGGTCGCTTGCCGCCAGGAGAACAATATCCCCTTCGCCGGGGAGAGGGAGGCGAAACTGGGCAGGGCCAAGTTCTGGATGAACCTCATCTCCGAGGTGAAAGGCACCTACCCCGACGTGAAGATGCACTTCATCCCCATCCCATGTATGCAATGTGACAACCCGCCCTGCACCATCGTCTGTCCTGTGGAGGCCACCTACAAGAATCCAGAAGGGATCGTCGCCCAGGTCTACCCACGATGCATCGGTGTCCGGATGTGCGTTTCGAATTGCCCTTACACGGTCCGGTATTTTAACTGGCATGCCCCCCGGTGGCCGGACGAATACAAGAAAGGGAGAAACCCCGACGTCTACAAGAGGAGGAAGGGGATCACCGAAAAGTGCAACTTCTGCATCCAGAGGATAAGGAGGGCCAAGGAGATCGCAAGGAGGGAGAACCGGAGGATCCGGGACGGGGAGGTCGTCCCGGCGTGCGCCGAGACGTGCCCGACGGAGGCCATCACCTTCGGCGATCTGAACGATCCGAAGAGCCGGGTCTCCCGGCTCTCAAAAAGCCGGAGGGCCTTTCGCCTCCTCGAGGAGCTGGGGACCGAGCCAAAGGTCTTCTATCTCAAAGAAGGGGATTGGACGGATGGATAGCGAAGCTCTTGCCATGAAATACGATCCGATCCTGAAGCCCATGACCCGGGCGGGCTGGCCTTTCTGGGTGACGCTCGTTCCGCTTGCCCTCATCTTTCTCTGGTCCTTCTTCGCCTTCGGCTGGCAATACCAGTGGGGCCTCGGCGAGACGGGCATGGGCCATCCCATGTCTTGGACCCTCTACTTGGTCAACTTCGTCTTCTTCATCGGGATCAGCCACGCCGGGGCCTTGGTCTCTGCCGTATTGAGGATCACCCATGCCCGCTGGGGGACCCCCTTCGGAAGGGCTGCCGAAGCGGTCACCGTCTTCGCCTTGGCCGCAGGCCCGACCAATATCCTCTTCGACCTCGGACGATCAAGCCGCTTCTACTGGGTGCCCCTCCATGGCCAGCTCAAGTCCCCTCTGATCTGGGACTTCACCTGCATCATGACCTACTTCACGGTCAGCGTCATCTTCCTCTACGTCCTCATGGTCCCGGATATCGGGTTGCTCAGGGAGCGTTTTCCAGGGAGGAGATGGCTCTACGGGCCCCTCTCCCTCGGATGGAGCGGAACGGAAAATCAGTGGAAGACGATCGAAAAGACCATCGGATTTCTCT
Source organism: Thermodesulfobacteriota bacterium (assembly GCA_026415035.1). Classification (NCBI taxonomy): domain Bacteria; kingdom Pseudomonadati; phylum Thermodesulfobacteriota; species Thermodesulfobacteriota bacterium. The sequence goes on from JAOAHX010000003.1 coordinate 198,492, forward strand.
GCGTGGCCGTCATCCCCATCGCGGTCAGTGTCCACACGGTCGTCTCCTGGGTCTTCGGGTTGCAGACCCAGCCCATGTGGTTTAGCACCATCTTCGCCCCCTACTTCGTCACGGGGGCCATCTTCTCTGGGATCGCCACGATCGTCATCGTCACCATCGCCTTGAGGCGACTCTACCGTCTCGAAACCTTCCTGACTCCTTACCATTTCAACAATATGGGCCTCCTCCTCCTGGTCTTCACCCTCCTCTGGGCCTACTTCACTTTTGCCGAACACCTCACCGTGGCCTACGCCGGCGGAAGCCACGAACTCGAAGTCCTCTGGAGCAAACTGACAGGGAGGTATGCCCCCCTGTTCTGGCTCATGGTGGCGCTCTGCTTCGTCATCCCCTTTCCGCTCCTCGTCTACAAACGGACGCCCCCCTTCCTCCTGCCCGCCTCGATCTCCGTGGTGATCGGGATGTGGCTCGAACGCTTCCTCATCATCATCCCATCCCTTGCCCATCCAAGGCTCCATTATCCCAGAGGGGCTTACATGCCCTCCTGGGTCGAGTGGTCGATGATGGCAGGTCTCTGTGCAGGGTTCACCCTGGCCTTCATGCTCTTCTCGAAGTTCTTCCCGGTCCTCTCCATCTGGGAACTTGAGAAGGAGGAGAGGGCCCACGAACCCTCTCAGAAGAAGGAGGTCCTATGAAGCGGTCAATCGTGACGTTGGTGGTCGTATTCTCCCTTGCCGTGCCTTTCTCCTCCTTCGGCCAGGCCTCAAAGCCTCCTCCGAAGAAGAGCCCTGAGCTGCTGAACCAGGGGAAAAAACTCTACGAGCAGTACTGCCTCACCTGCCATGGTGCCACAGGGGATGGAAAGGGCCCTGTGGGGACGGCCCTCAAACCTCCTCCGAGGGATTTCAATCTACCCCTTAGCCAGTGGCCCCATGCGAAGGGAGATATCAGAAAGGTCTTCGAGGTGATTTCCAAGGGGATTCCCAACACCTCCATGGTCAAGTGGGACCATCTCTCGGAACAGGAGCGGTGGGCCATGACCTATTATGTGGTGGAATTCGCAAAACCCAAAACCCCGGTCAAGAAGAAATGACAGATGCGAGGAGAGGGATGAGGGAATTTACTCCGGAAGAGTTGAAGGAGATGGACGGAAAAGACGGCAAACCTGTCTACGTCGCCTTTCAGGGAAAGGTCTACGATGTGACCCAGAGCCGCCTCTGGGCCAAGGGCCTCCATATGAACCGCCATCTCCCAGGAAGGGACCTGAGCGGAGAGATCGCCGCCGCTCCCCACGGCCCGGAAGTTCTCGAACGCTATCCTCAGATCGGGATCTTGAAAAAGGGACCTCCAGAGGAGCTAAGCCATCTTCCGGCCGCGCTTCAAACGATCCTCCAGAGATTTCCGATGGCCAGACGCCATCCCCACCCCATGGTCGTCCATTTTCCCATCGCCTTCTTGATGGCCTCTTCCCTCTTCTACCTCCTCTATCTTTTTCTCCTCTATCCCTCGCTCAAGACGACGAGCACCCACCTCTTTGCCCTCGGGACGCTCGCCACCCCCTTTGCCATCGCAACGGGCCTCCTCACCTGGTGGGTCAATTACCGGCTTAAAATGACCCCTTTCATCAGATGGAAGATAATCCTTTCGGCCTTTCTCCTTGCCACCGAACTCGCTGTCGTCCTCTTCTGGGTTGGGGAGATCCAGGTCTCCCACGCCGTCTATCTCGTCCTGATCCTCCTCGTCACCCCCCTGGTCGTCCTCCTGGGCTACTTCGGAGGCCAGATGACCTTCCCATCGGAACAGTAAAATTGACAACGGGTGGGGATCGAAGGGGCTTTATCGTTTAAGGCCTGCGGCCTTGGAGATCTTTTCGGTATCGAAATTCAAGGCCTCGGCAAGAGGAATCAGGTTGGAGGGGATGGGCATCGGGGCAGCGAAGCCCCACAAAGACTCCTCGAGATGCCTCAGGGTCTCGTTCAGGATCTCACCCATCAGATCCTGGGCCATCAAGAGGTCGAGTTTGAAGCCCCAACGGCTCGATGCCGAAAGAAGGCCGAGGATCTCTTCGATCATCGCTTCCTGGTCCTGAAGGTCGGAGGGTCCGATCTTCTTGAGCGAGGCCATCTTCTCATAGAGGAGCTGACTTAAGAGGTTCGATGGGGTCTCCTGGTTCAACGAGCACCCGCTCTGATTCGCCTCCTTTAGGATCCGATCGACCTCCCCTCGGCCGATCCCCGAACGAAGATCCTCCCTCAACCTCAGGATCTCCTGTTGGAGGCGTTGGTTGAGTGTAAACTCGGCGGCTAAACGGATCCCGTAAGGGATCGGAATCCCTTCTTTGGTCAGCACCTCGAGGACAGGTTTGGCCTGGCGGTAGATCTTTTCGTAAATGCCGGAGGGATCTCCGACCCTCTTCTCGATCAGGGGTCGAAAGACCTCGTCGGATCGCTCTTTGATCACGTGGCCGATCGTGAAGGCCTGATGGTCCGGAAAGCTCTGGAAAAGCCATTGGGGTCCTCCCTCCCCTCTCTCCAAGGCCTCCCTCCCCTTCTGTCTCAACCGATCGAAATCGGGCCCGGTCCCCTCTTCGAAGACCCAGGTGTTCCCAAAGCTCTTATTCGAAGAGATTAACAGGAAGAGAAAGGATTTCGGTTCTGGGATACGGTCAGCACGGAGGGTCACCTGACCGAGGAGGAGGGTCGTCTCCCCCTTTTCCCAACGTTCTTCGCGATTCGTCTCCAGATGGAATGAAAAGATTTTCCGGGTTCTTCTTTCCCCATCGGAGAGGGAGGCAAAGGCATGGTGGTTGACGATCTGGGCCAAGGAGACCTGCCGGGGCTTCACCAGACGTTCATAAATCTGTCGGCCATCTCCCATTCCGGGCACGTTGCTTCGACCCTGAGAGAGCAGGTCGAGGAATCGTTTTTCGAGAGGCCGATCTGTAAATTCCGTGGCGAGGTCGATGGCCCTCGCGGCATGCTGGAGGATGAGTTGGGTCTCCAACCCCGCCAGATCGGCGAAAAACCACCCGCAGCTGGTGAACATCCGGAGGCCGTGGCGTTGCATCTCGAGGAGCTTGATTCCCCTGACCCAGTCCTTTGGGTCGAGGTCTCGGTGGCCGTACTCCTCGAAAAACCTCTCAATCCGTTCCGGAGACCGATCCATGATCAGATCGATGTATCCGTCTCTCGCCCTCCAGGGATCGGGAAAGAGCTTCCTCCCCTCTTCCTCGTAAAGTTCGGCCAGATCGTCTCGGAGGAGGTTGAGGGCCTCACGAAGGGGAGCCCTCCACCTCTGGTTCCACCCAGGCCGTCCGCCTGTCGAGCAGCCGCAGTCCTCCTTCCATCTGCCAACGCCGTGACAGCAGCTCCAGGAACTTCCTTCGCCCTTCGGTCCCTCATCGATCTCCACCTCCCACACCGGAGGCGACTTTTCTAAAAAGGCCCCGTAATTGGTCAGGGTCAATCCCTGCCTCGCTATCCCCCTGCTCAGGGCATAAGCCAGGGCCATCTCGCCGAAGACTTTGTGATGGCCAAAGGTCTCGCCATCGGTCGAGAGGTGGATGAGCTGGGGTTCCCTCTTGGAGGGCTGATAGGCCTGGGCCAATCTCAGGCAGAACCTCTCCCCATCTTTGAGGAGATCGCCGAAGGCCACCTCTTTCGAGATGGCCCCATCGTAAAAGAAGAGGTCAATATACTCGGAATATGATTTTTTCCCCGACCGATCCCTCAGAAAGCACCGGTAGGGCTGGGTCGTATCGATCTTGCCCTGGGAGACATCGGTCCATTTTCCGCCGGTAAAGGACCTCGTCCTCAATGCCTGAAAAGGGCTCAGGATGAGGTAGCGCATCCCGTGCCTGAAGAGGACCCGAAGGACCGAGGAATTCACCGCCGTCTCAGGAAGCCACATCGCCTCGGGCCTCCTCTTAAAGTGCTTCTCGAAGAACTTGATCCCCCAGACGACCTCGGTCTCCTGGTCCCTCTCGTTGGCCAAAGGCATAATGAGGTGATCGTAGACCTGGGCGATGGCATTCCCGTGGCCCAGCCGTTTCAGGCTCTCGCGGTCAGCCTCGATGATCTTCCGATAGACCCGGGGTTCCTTCTGCTCGAGCCAGGAAAGCAGCGTCGGGCCCACGTTGAAGCTGAGGGAGGAATAATTGTTGAAAAGATCGAGGATCCTCCCCCTTCCATCGACGATTCGGGCATAGGCATTGGGTCGGTAGCACTCGAAGGTGATCCGCTCGTTCCAATCATGAAAAGGGGAGGCGCTCTCCTCACGTTCGATCTCATCCAGCCAGGGATTCTCCCTCGGAGGCTGATAGAAATGGCCATGGATGGCGACGAAGGCATTCCTCATCCTCGCTCCCCGCTTTTCCGCTTCGTCTCGTAAACCCTTCGCTTGATCTGGCCGATCTGCCGGGTGACCGGGATCTCTTTGGGGCAGACCTCCGTGCATTTCCAGTGGGTCCGACAGCCCCAGACCATCTTCTCCTGGTCCAAGAGTCGGAGCCTCTCCTCCGTCCCTTCATCCCTCGAATCGAAGAGGTAGCGAAAAGCGCGGACCAGGGCAGCGGGTCCCACGTAATCGGCCGTCTCTGGGCTCTGATTGACCGGACAGGCAGCCGTGCAGCAGGCGCAAAGGATGCATCGAAGGGCCTCTTCAAACAGGCGGTGCTCCTCCGGAGACTGCCTCCTTTCCGAATCCTCTGGAGGTGGGGTTCGGACGATGAGATAGGGTCGGACCGAGGCGTACTTCTCGAAAAACGGATCGAGATCGACCACGAGATCTTTGATGACCCTGAAAACCGGAAGGGGTTCGATGAGGACCTCTCCCCCGAGATCCCTGACGAGCTTCTGACAGGCCAGGCCACAGATGCCGTTGATCTTCATGGCATCCGATCCGCAGACTCCGTGACCGCAGGACATCCGGAAGGAGAGGGTCGGGTCCTGCTCCCACCGGATCCTGTTCAAGCAGTCGAGGAGGCGGTCCATCGGATCGGCCTCCACCTCGTAGGTCCGGTACCAGGGTTGTCTGTCCTTAGAGGGATCGAATCGAAAGACCTTCAGTTTAAGGTGCATTCCGTAGCAATGGGTTGTTCTCAGGGTTGATGGGTCCCCGAACTCAATAGACCCTCGCCTCGGGTCGGACCCGGGTGATCTTTACCGGTTTTGGCCTCACCTCGAGCCCTTTCTCGGTCCGAAAGACCAGGGTGTGTTGAAGAAATTGGCTGTCCGAACGCTCCGGGTAATCCTCCCGCCAGTGAGCCCCCCTGCTCTCTCTCCGGTAAAGGGCACTATGGAGGATGACCTCCGCGAGGTCGAGTTGATACCCCAGCTCGAAGGCCTCCATCAACTCGTAATTGAAGGCCTTCGTCCGATCGGCGATCTTGATCTCCCGGTACCGCTCCCTCAGGGATCGGATCTCCTCGATCCCTTTTTTTAGACCCTCCTCGGTCCTGAAGACCGAACCGAAGGCCATCATGGCCTCCTGCATCCCTTTTCGTATGGAATGGGCCTCTTCCTTCCCCGTTCCTTTCAAGTAGGCCTCCACCCTCGATTCGACCCGTTTGATGGGTTCCTCCGTGAGGTGGGGAGGGTCGAGCTCGGCGATCTCTTTCTTCATCGCCATCCCGCTTCGCCGTCCGAAGACGAGCAGATCGAGGAGGGAATTACAGCCCAACCGGTTGGCTCCGTGGACGGAGACGCAGGCACACTCTCCAGCCGCATAGAGGCCCGAGACGATCCTCCCCTTTTCGTCCCAGAGCACCCTTCCATCCGCATCCGTGGGGATTCCGCCCATCAGGTAGTGACAGGTGGGTTGGACGGGTATGGCTTGGGAGGCCGGATCGAGGCCGAGGAAGATCCTGACGAAGGAGGAGACCTCCCAGAGCCGCCTCTGGATCGTCTCGGCTCCGAGATGGGTGAGGTCGAGATGGACATAGTCCCTTCCGTCGATCCCCCTTCCTTCTCGAATCTCCGTGAGGATGGCCCTCGAGACCACGTCCCTTGCGGCGAGTTCCTTGACCGTCGGGGCGTATCGCTCCATGAACCGTTCTCCGAGGCGATTTCTCAACACCCCGCCCTCTCCCCTGGCCGCCTCGCTCACCAGGATGCCGAGGGGATATAGGCCCGTCGGATGAAATTGAACGAACTCCATGTCCTCCAGGGGGATCCCCCAACGGAGGGCGAGGCTCAGCCCATCTCCGGTTGAGGCATACCCATTCGAGGTGGTCTTGTAGATCCGTCCGCACCCCCCTGTCGCCAAGAGGACCGCTTTCGCCCGAAGAAGGTGGATTTCACCTGTGGAGAGATCGTAGACGACCGCGCCCTGGCAGCGGCCCTGGTCGAAGGCCAGGTCGAGAAGGTAATGTTCGGAGTAGAATTTGACCCGGTGCCGGAGGCACTGGTCATAGAGGGTATCGAGGATGACCCTACCGGTCCGATCGGCGGCATAGCAGGCCCTTTTGACCGGTTTTTTGCCAAAGTCCCGGGTATGGCCGCCGAAATACCGCTGAGCGATCCTCCCATCGGGCATCCGGCTGAAAGGGACGCCCATGTGCTCGAGCTCGTAGATCACCCTCGGGGCGTCTTTCACCATGATCTCGATGGCATCCTGGTCGCCCAGATAGTCCCCTCCCTTGACCGTGTCGTAGAAATGCCACTCCCAGCGGTCCTCTTCCTCGTTTCCGAGGGCAGCCGTGATCCCCCCCTGGGCCGCGCCTGAATGGGAACGGGTCGGCAGGACCTTGCTCACCACGGCCACATCCCAAGCCTCGACGCATTCCACCGCGGCCCGAAGGCCGGCAAGCCCAGCACCTACGATGACGATGTCATGGGAGAGGATCATCTCGATCGTTCTTCGAGGGGGACATAGGGGCAGGCTTCGGTCCCGCAATAGGTCCCGACATAGTCTGCATCCGGCCGGTAGAGTTCGGGTTTGGGCTGGGCCTCGGCGAATTTCTCTTCGATGATGTGGGCCGCCCATCCCGAGATGCGAGAGAGGGCGAAGACGGGGGTGAAGAGGTCGGTCGGGATCCCCATCATATGGTAGACCGAGGCGCTGTAGAGATCCACGTTGGCATAAATCTCCTTCCCCTTCAGCTTCTTGAATTCGGTCTTCGTCGCCTCCTCGATCGCACGGGTCATCTCATACCACTTCCGCTCTCCCGTCCGTTCGGCCAAACGCCGGCTGATCTCGCGGAGGATCGTGGCCCTCGGGTCTTCGGTGCGATAAACGGCATGGCCCATGCCCATAATCTTTCCCCCCTTCCCGAGCCTCTCGGCGACCCAGGACGGAACCCGGTCGAGATCGCCGATCTCCCGAAGCATCTTCATCACCTCGCTGTTGGCGCCACCGTGGAGCTCTCCGGAGAGGGCGCCGATGGCGGCGGCCACCGATGCGTAGATGTGGGCATGGGTAGAGGCCACTTCCCTTCCCGCAAAGGTCGAGGCATTGAAGGAGTGCTCGGCATGGAGGATGAGGCAGATGTCAAACTCCCTGGAGGTCGTCGGGTCGGGCAAGGCCCCTTTGAGCATGTAAAGGAAATTCCCTGCGTGAGAGAGATCGGGATGAGGGGGCAGGGGGTCTTTCCCGTTCCGGATCCGGTCCCAGGCCGCCACCACGGCCGGCAATCTCGAGATGAGCCGGATCGCTTTGCCCAGGTTCGCTTCACGAGTCTCGTCATGGAGCTGGGGATCGCAGCTTCCAAGAACCGGAACCATCCCCTGGAGGACATCCATCGGATGGGCCCGCTTCGGGAAGACGGAAAGGGCGTTGATGGCCTCATCGGGGAGAGCCCGCTCAGAGGAGAGCCTTTCTTGAAATCCCCTCAGCTCTTCCCGCGAAGGAAGGCGATCGTGGAGAAGAAGGAAGGAGACCTCTTCGAAGGTGGAATGCTTGGCGAGGTCGACGATGTTATAACCCCGGTAGATGAGGACCCCCCTCTCGCCGTCCACGTCCGAGATGCGCGTGTCGGCCACCTTCACCCCGCGAAGTCCGATATTCTTTACCTCCATCGGTCCTCCCCTCCTTGACGGGCATAATTGAGCAACCCTCCGGCGAGGACGATCTCGACCTCCCGATGGTCCAAACCATGGAGGGCTTCGAAGGCCGTGCCCTTCGTCACATTTTGGATGACCAGGACCTCCTCCTTTCGGAGGCGGTCGCAGACCTTCTCCATCCGAATTCGGTCTCCCTGTTCGACAAGGTCGTAATCCTTTCCATCCTTGAAAAGAAGCGGAAGGATCCCGAAGTTGATGAGATTCGAACGATGGATACGGGCATAGGATTTTGCGAGCACTGCCCGGATGCCGACGAACATCGGCGCAAGGGCTGCATGTTCCCGGCTGGAGCCCTGGCCGTAATTTTCGCCCCCGACGATTATTCCACCGCCCCGCTCCATGGCCCTTTCGTAAAATTCTGGGTCGACCTTCTCGAAGAGATATCTCGAGATGGCAGGAATATTGGATCGGAGGGGGAGGACCTTCGAACCTGCAGGAAGGATGTGATCCGTTGTGATGTGATCCCCTACTTTGATCAGCACCTCACCCTCAATTTCATCCTCCAAGGGGGCCTTGGTGGGCAAGGGTTTAATATTCGGTCCCCTTTCGATGACTACCTTCTCAGGATCAGGAGAGGGGGAAAGGATCATGCCGTCATCCACGATAAACCTCTTCGGCATCCGGACCCGGGGGGGATGGCTGCCGAGGTCTCTCGGATCGGCAATCGTCCCTCTCAAGGCAGAGGCGGCCGCTACAAAAGGACTGGCTAAATAGACGCGGTCATACGGGGTCCCGCTCCTTCCCTGGAAATTGCGATTCATCGTCCGGATCGATATCGCACCCGAGGGTGGCGCCTGCCCCATACCGATGCAGGGGCCACAGGCGGCCTCGAGGATCCGAGCCCCGGCCTGGATGAGGTCGGCAAGGACGCCGTTTCTGGAAATCATCTCGAAGACCTGCCTCGACCCAGGGGTGACCGTAAGGCTCACATCGGGATGGACCCTTTGACCTTTAAGGATTTTTCCCACGTGCATCAAATCGAGAAAGGAGGAGTTGTTGCAACTTCCGATGCAGACCTGTCTGATCTCCCGGCCTACGACCTCCCTGACGGGGACGACATTGTCAGGGCTTGAGGGCTGGGCAATCAAGGGCTCCAGGGTGCTCAGATCCATCTCGATGACGGAATCGTACTCCGCATCGGGATCGGGCTGAAGGGGCATCCAATCCCCTTCCCTCTGCTGGGCCCTCAAGAACTCCAGGGTCCGTTCATCGCTCGGGAAGATGGTCGTGGTCGCTCCCAGCTCGGCCCCTAAATTGGCGATCGTCGCCCGCTCAGGCACGGATAAGGTTCTAACTCCCGGGCCTCCGAATTCGAAGATCTTTCCGATGCCTCCCTTCACGGTGAGCCGCCGGAGGAGTTCGAGGATGATGTCCTTCGATGAAACCCAGGGCTGAAGCCTACCTTTTAAGCGAACCCCGACGACTTCCGGCATCTTCAGAAAATAAGGTCCACCTCCCATGGCTATGGCCACGTCGAGGCCTCCAGCACCGATGGCGATCATCCCCATGGCGCCTGCATTGGGCGTGTGGCTATCCGAGCCTAAGAGGGTCTCCCCAGGTTTGGCAAAACGCTCCAAATGAACCTGGTGACAGATGCCATTGCCAGGTCTTGAAAAGAGGATTCCGTATTTGGCCGCAAAGGTCTGGAGGAAGCGGTGGTCGTCCGCATTTTCGAACCCAGTCTGGAGCATATTGTGATCGACGTAACTCACAGAGAGTTTCGTCTTCACCTTGGGGATTCCGAGGGCTTCGAACTGAAGATAGGCCATCGTTCCAGTGGCATCCTGGGTAAGGGTTTGGTCAATCGAAATGGCGATCTCCTCGCCTGCCTTCAGGGTCCCCAATACGAGGTGGGATTCGAGGATTTTGTGAACGAGATTCTTTCCCATGGAAAAATCTTAATGGATGAAACTTTCCTTTGTCAACGCAAAGGGCCTTTGACATTTTGTCTAAAAAGATAAATTTTTTCATGATTCATCCAACTTATCATCTCGAAAAAGGCACCCATCCCTCCCTCATCCATTTCAGAAAATATTTGGAACGACCTAAAGTCTTTAGAATTTTTCTCTCCATGGCCTTCGAATTGAATTTTTGGTATGCCTTTTGCTCATTTTCCTCATCGGGGAGGTTACTCCATGAAAATCTATTTTAAATCCGAGGGGTTTAGCCTCATTGAAGTACTGGTCGCCCTCGTCATCCTTGCCATATCGCTCCTGGCCTTGGCAGGGCTCATGAACATTACGACGAAAAATAATGCCTTCGGTGGGAGTATGACCGAGGCAGCGACCCTTGCACAGGATAGGATGGAAAGTCTCCGTGTGACCCCTTGGGACAATATAGTAAGTGGCAGTGATGTCGTCCAGATTAGAGGCGTCGACTATAATCGGTCTTGGAGGGTCGTCCTCGGCCCGAATAGCCCTGCTCCCCCATTCGACAACGAGAAACGCATCACCGTCACAGTCAATTGGAATGACGGAATAGACCGATCCATCAACTTCCTTACAGTGATCACGAGATAAAAGGGCTTGGGGGAAATCGATGAAGCAGCCTCGTGCCAACATGCATGGCCTCACCTTGATCGAACTTTTGGTGGCCCTCGTCATCTGTGCCATGGGAGTGGCCGGTATTTATCGGCTCTTCATCGCCCAGAGCAGGGCCTATGTGGTCCAGGACCAGGTCGCCGAGGTCCAACAGAATATCCGAACCGCCATGGAGATGATCGTAAGGGATGTTCGGATGGCGGGGTTCGATTATGACAACTCGACCTCCCTCGTGAGAATTGAGGATTATAAACCGAGGCCTCCCTACCTCATAACGGGGAACTCCATCACGGTCTGGTTCGAACATTATCGGCAGGGTTCGCCACCGGTCTCGGAAGTTCACGCCGTGAGGTACGTCCTGAACGGAACCAAACTCGAAAGACAGCTCACGGTCAACGGAAATCCACAGCCTTCGGAAGTCCTTTTAGAAAATGTGACCGCGTTTCAACTCCTCTGCGGCCGGGATGGCAGAATCGGAGCCGAAGAAACTCAAGACGGGGTCGTAAACGATTGGGTCGATTGCGGAACGGTCAATAACAATCAAGATAAAATCATCGCCGTACGCGTGACTTTGACCACAAGGCCCGAACAGACCAATCCCCAGGATGACCGTTTTAGAGAGATCTCCCCGAGAAGCCTGACCTCTACGGTCGCTTTGAGAAATCTGAGCTTGAGAAAATTATGAGAGGAGGAATCGTTGGATGAGGAAAAGGCCGTCCGCTTTGACCAATGAATCCGGAATGGCGTTGGTGATCGCCCTTGTGATGATGGTGGTCCTCACATTGATCGGCTTGGCAGCGACCTTTACCTCGAACTTCGAAATCCTTCTCTCGGGGGAAAAACGCCGCTCCACCGATGCCTTTTTCAATGCGGACAGCGGGGCCAATGTCCTCATCACCCGTTTTCAAAATTTCGTCCCGAAAAGGCGCAATTACAATCCCTTCACCGACCCGGCCAATACCAATCCTACCAATGTCACCGCCATCATCGACTACGATCCCTTTAAAATGGGACCGCCCGAAGGGGGTTCGTATCATCGGGAGTATGCCTACTTTTGGGTCGAATCGAGAGGGTCTGACCGGACGGAAATGGCCGTCCGGTCTATGGCCACTGTCCAGGTGAACGTCTATCGAGAAATCGTCCAATCCGATTCCATCACCGAGGTCGTCGTCGACTGAAAAGGAGGAAGGATGAAAAAACGCGCCTTATTTTTCATTGGATTATTGATTCTCTTTCCTCTTTCTGATGCCCGGGGGGCGGATACCGACCTCTATGTCCTCGACCAGACGATCCAGCAGGTCCCTCCGGACATCTTGATTGTTCTCGACCTGTCCGGAAGCATGCGCTGGACTCCAGCCGGTGAAAGGATGTATATCACCTCGTCAAATAAAAACGACTGCCGGCTCCAGAATATCCCCTTTTATGCCACCTCCCGGGGGGGCACTTATTGTGATGTCCCCGATGATACGAATGACTACAACTCGAGTACGAATGACTATCCGATCTACAGCAATAGCGCCTGTTCTGGACCCTTCTATAAAACCTACAGCAGTTCGGACCCGAACCGAAACACCAACTGCAGCCGGGTCGAGATCGCCAAGAGGGCCATCAAAAGCATTCTCGATGCCAACGACGACGGCCAAATCACTTCAAGGGACCAGGAAATTCTCAGCATGAGAATGGGATATATGAGATTTTACGACTGCGGGAGCGATACGGGAACGGATTACAATTCGGGTTGCAATCGGTTGGTTCATCCAATTAACACTCCCTACGCAACGATATGGGACTCCATCAGCAATGCAGGGGGCAAAGGCGGGACCCACCTGGCAAATGCCTTAAAAGAGGCCAGGCTCTACCTAAACGCCCATAAGGCAGAGGATAACGCGAGAAATTGTCGAAAGAAGTTCGTTATATTGATCTCGGATGGCGAGGATACCCTGGCCTGCAATGGCAATGGATCCGAAGCCCAATCGGATCAGTATAAACGGAGAAGAGAAACGATTGCGGCAGCAAGGGCTCTGGCGAATGACGGATATAAAGTCTTTGTCATCGGATTCGGAGCTCCCCTGCCCCTGAGCCTGCGAAATACGTTGAACTGGGCGGCTTACTATGGCGGCACCAACAACAGGGAGGCAGCGGATTCCATTTCGGGGACTTACCTCATCCCACCCGGACAACTCTACCCTGCGGGGATGAGCAGCTGTTCGAACCATACATATGATCCCGGGAGCCAAAATATCTCGGGGTATGCTTACTTCGCCGAAACCCCATCCCAACTGGAGCAGGCTTTGTTTGACATCCGGGACTATATCCTCAACCTCCTTGCGGAATCCTCCAGTTATGTGGCCCCGGTGGTTCCCATCAGCCAGATGGAAAGCTACAGTTCCCAAAACCGGATGTATCTGGCGATGTTCAAACCCACCCTCAAAAGCCTATGGCTGGGAAACATCAAAAAATTTGGAATCGCCGATAGGTCATCAGGGAACATCAAAAAGGGGGATATCCTCGATGTTTTAGGCCGGCCCGCCATCACCACCTTGAACGAAATTGATAGAACCGCCCGTTCCTACTGGAGTTCAGGAGAAGACGGGGGAGAGGTGGTCAGGGGAGGGGTTGGAGAACAGCTGGCAAACCGGGACCTGTTAAATGACCCTCGAAAGATCTACACCTATGTCGGGATATCCGAAAAGAAACTCCTGACGGAACCCGAGAATGCCTTCACGGTGGCGAATTCAAATATTACCTATTCCATGCTGGGCCTTTCGAATGACCCTGTGAGGAGAGAGAAGATCATCAAATTCGTCCATGGATTCGACTCCTTCGACTGGGACGAGAATACGATCACAGAGGAAAAGCGCAAGGCGTCCTATCTCAACGAGGTGGGCCAGGAGATCACGGTACCCTGGATCCTGGGAGCTTTCATCCATTCCCGACCTCTGGTCATTCACTATCCAAACCGGTCTGTCATCTTTGCCGGAGCCAATGACGGGATGCTCCATGCCTTCGATGATGCGACGGGAAGGGAATTGTGGGCTTTCGTACCGCCCAGTGTACTTCCCAAATTGAAAGACTTCGAGACCAATCTCACCCTTCAGACCTCTGTCGACGGCTCCCCCAAGGCTTATATCGAAAGGAATTCCAACGGGACCATCACGAAGGCCATTCTTATCTTCGGTCTTAGGAGAGGAGGGGACCGTTACATTGCCCTCGATGTGACCAATCCCGAAGCCCCAAGGTTTCTCTGGGAGATAGGTCCATCGACTTCCGGTTTTGAAAGGTTAGGCCAGACCTGGTCCACGCCCGTACTGAAACCAGTAGCTCATGGGGATGGGAAGAAGGTCGTCGCCTTCGTCGCTGGAGGATACGATCCCTGCAACGATCCCAATATGAGTTGCGGATCGGGAGACCAGAAAGGAAATGCCATTTACGCCATCGATATTTCGAACGGTCAACTCCTATGGCAGTTTTCGAAGACGAACGATTCTCGGATGGTCTATTCCATCCCAAGCGATATCAGCGCCATCGATATCAACGGAGACGGGAAGATCGACCGCCTCTACGTGGGAGACATGGGAGGCCAGCTCTGGCGGTTTGACATCGGGAATTTGAACAACCTCTCAGCCTGGACCGGAAAGGTGATCTTCAGAGCGAACAGTTCCTCGGCGGACAAAAGGAAGTTCTTCTATCCCCCCGAAGTTTCGCCGGGGCCAGGATTTCAATGGGTTTTCATCGGCACCGGAGACAGGGAACACCCCAAACAGGAAACCGGCACATCCGCTTTTCCCACTCAAAACCGCCTCTATGCGATCAAAGATTCTAACCCTTCCACCCCTCTTTCCGAATCCAACCTGGTCGATGTGACCAGCGACATCCTCCAGAAACCGAACCCCACAAGCGACGATCTGGTCCTTCGGGAACAGACGAGAACCCAACTGGCCAATTGGAGCGGTTGGTTTATCACGCTTGAAAATAAGGGCGAGAAATGCCTCGCCTCTCCTCTCATCTATTCCAGGACGGTTTATTTCACAACCTTTACCCCCTCTTACCCCAACGAAGGGGACATCTGCTTTTTAGGGGAAGGTACCGGTAGGGTCTATGCGCTCCAGTTTCAAACGGGGGCGGCCATGTTCAATTATGATTTGACCAATGATCTCCCTGGACAGCCCCCAACGATATATAAGACGGATCGCTCCATGATCATCGGAGCTGGAATTCCCTCCCAGGTGGTCATCTCCATCATTGAAGGGGATGTGGTGGGATATATCGGCGTGGGAGGAGGGGTTTTCTCGCCAGAGGAACTGGGCGGCAAGGTCATTCAGGTCCTCTACTGGAGAACGGTCCATTAAACCCCATTTCGTCGAACCCCAAGAATTTTGAGACCCCGCTCCTTCGAGAGGGAGCGGGGTCTTGTTTATTTCCCCCTCACCTTTAAAATCGTCTTGGCCAGGGCCTCGCCGTTCCGGTCCATCGCATACTCCACGGTATCCTCCGACCCCGTGGAGGTCGTCCGGAGATCCGTCTCATAGACGACCTTTCCGGTTTCCTTATCCACGAACCGATATCGTGCCGCAAAGGCGGCGGTTCCCGTGAATTCTCCTCCCGGAATAAAGGAGCGACCGATCCGCCTTCCCACCGTGGCCCGGGTGTACTCCCTCACCTCGCCCTGAAGCACGAGGACCTTCTTCCCGGGAGGAATTTCTTTTGCCCCCTTGCTCCCCTCCTTCACGATCGTTTCGAAGAGAGGATACTTCTCGGAATATCTCTTCAGCTGGTAGATCGCCTTTTCGGCCATCTGCGACCCTGCGGATTCGGGGGCGGGTGACCCAGAAGGAACCTCAAGGTCCTTGACGATGAGCACCTGATAATCCTTCAGACTGGATTCCTGGGCGGAAACCCAAAAGGGCAATCCCAACACCAGGCCAAAGAGGGTTGTGGCCAATATAAAAAATTTTGATCTCATAAAAATCCTCCTTTTGTTAAATAGGGGTTACCTTCCTGTCTGATAAACCCTCTTGATATATTCTACGCAGTAAGTCGAGATGCGATCCACCCCCTGGCTCAAAAACACATACCCTTCTCTCGCTCCCAAACCCCCGCCTCTCATCCCGCTGGTGGGCCTCAGATGATGGGCGAGCAAGATCTTCTTTTCCTCCGCTGGACTGGCATAGGTTTTGATTTCGGCCACGGCTTTCCCAGCCCCCATTCCTACCCAGAACCTCGCTGCCGCTGAGCCCGGGTGCATCGTCAGGATGTCCCCCCAGATGACCAGTGTGTTCGGACCCCTTGCCTTTGAAAGGTCGTCCGTCACTTCTTTGAATATACCCGCAGCGGCCAACTTAGTCCTGAGCTGCACCCTGTAGGTATCTCGGTATTCTTCCAATTTTCCAGGTCCGATTTCTGGAAGCCCTGCGATGGAGAAATCTCCGATCACCACGGTATCGAAGATTTTTAAATCCACTCCCGGTGCCAAGAACACATATCCCGTGGGATCCTTGGTGAAGGTGATCTGGGACTTATCGACAATGCCCCCCTCCTGAGCCTGTCCGACCTGCATCGATGCAAAAAGGAAGACTAAAATCCATCCGCCCACCCTTACCATCTTTTGATATCCCATAGCCTTGCTCCTTCAGGGATATTAAATCAATCTTAATTCCAACGAGGTCAATTTTCAACCCTTGTATTTTTAAGCAGAATGGGATAATTTATCCCCAACCGTTCTAATTCAAAATTGAACGCACGGTGGGTGGAGAGTTTTCCATGGAAAAAGAACTGGTAGCGGTGCTTGGAGGAGGAAACGGAGGCCATGCCGTTGCGGCAAATCTTGCCCTCAACGGATACAAGGTCAACTTCTTTGAGCTCCCACAGTTTGCCGAACCTTTTGAAAAGGTCCTGAGGACAAAAGAGATCCGAATCGAGGGCATCTCCATCGACGGCGTCGCAAAACTAAATCTGGCAACCACGGACATCTCTCAGGCGATCGAGGGTGCGGAGGTGGTCTTCGTCATTACTCCTGCCTTCGGCCACAAGGCAATGGCTGAAGTCTGTTCCCCATTCGTTCAGGATGGGCAGGTGTTTATATTGATGCCCGGCTCCGGGGGGAGTCTCGAATTTGCAAAGATCTTCAGGCAGAAGAGGGTGAGACGGGAGGTGGTCCTTGCCGAGAGCTGCACCCTCCCTTATGGGGCCAGGCTCAAGGGCCCTGGTCACGTAGCGGTCTTCATCCACGCGGTCATCTTACCCACAGGCGTCTTCCCAGCGAAGAAGACCGAAGAGGTCATCCCGAAACTGCAAAAATTTTACCCCACCATCATTCCTGCTAAGGATGTCCTCGAGGCCGCCCTGAATAATCCCAATCCCATTGTCCATCCAGTGGCAACCCTCCTGAGTGCCACCCGTATCGAGCATTCCAAAGGAGAGTTCTACCTCTATGCCGAGGGGATGACCCCATCCGTCGCAAGGGCCTTCGAATCCTTAAATGAGGAGAGGCTCGCGCTGTGCGAGGCCCTGGGATACAAGCTCTATCATTGGGACAACCTCGACTTCAAAGGTTACAACCTTGGCGAGACCGAAGAAGAATGTCGCTATCGGATCCTCAATACCAGCATGGATGCCGCCTTCGGAAAAGATGGTATCTATGCAGGGATGAAGATGAAAGGGCCTGAACATTTGAAGGACCGATACATCACCGAGGACGTCCCCTACGGAATGGTCCTCGTCTCCACCCTGGGAGATCTCCTCGGAATTCCAACCCCCACCCACGATGCTGTCATCCAGCTCTGCTCGGTCATCAACCGGACCAATTATTGGAAAACAGGCAGGGGAGTAAAAGAGCTTGGTCTTCAAAATATGAACAAAAAGGAATTGAAAAAATTCCTCCTCCAAGGTAAGAGATGACCGTTGCCTGAAAAACTCCAACGCAAAATCGTTCTTCTCATCAAATGACATAAAGTAAAAAAGCTTGTAGCATCAATAAGTTATACCAAGAAAAAGCAGGCCTCCCCAGTGGATGAAAAAAATATACCACTTGTATGGGTCAAGCCGGCCTTTTTATCAGCCCATCAGCACAATTTTTTTAAATATTTTTAATAGGTTAAAAAAGAACAGTAAACTACCTTTCTTGGCACAAATTTTCCCTTGACAAAAAAGATCCATTATATTAGTATCGATGCGACCTTGTGATTGTTGTCACATAATAGGCCTACTTACTAATAAATCCTCATAAAATTTTAAAAATTTTGCAGAAAGGGGGGAGGCTCAACATCCTAAATTCTTTAAGAAAATTCAAATCATTTAAAAATTTTTAGAAAGGAGGACTATTAGCGATGCCCTTTAATATCTCCCAAAAGTACATTGATGCCGATCCGAGAAAACTTGCTGACTGGCAGATCGCTGAGATTGCGGAAGAGAATATGCCCACCGTGGACGAATGGCGGGACAGGCTGGGGCTTCAGAAGGACGAGGTCATCCCCATGGGGAAGTTATGCAAACTCGACTTCATGAAGATCATTAATCGCCTAAAGGACAAACCCGATGGGAAG
Organism: Thermodesulfobacteriota bacterium; assembly: GCA_026415035.1. Taxonomy (NCBI): domain Bacteria; kingdom Pseudomonadati; phylum Thermodesulfobacteriota; species Thermodesulfobacteriota bacterium. Next base: position 216,630 of record JAOAHX010000003.1, read on the forward strand.
TATATCGAGGTGACCGCCATTACGCCCACCCCTCTTGGCGAAGGAAAATCGACGACCAGCCTCGGATTGATCGAAGGACTGGGAAAAAGGGGAAAGAATGTGGGAGGAGTGCTCAGGCAACCATCCGGCGGACCCACCATGAATATTAAGGGAACGGCCGCAGGGGGTGGAAAAGCCCTCCTCATCCCCATGACAGAATTTTCGCTGGGTTTGACGGGCGATATCAACGACATCATGAATGCCCACAACCTCGCCATGGTCGCCCTGACGGCCAGGATGCAGCATGAAAGAAATTATGACGATGCCGAGCTGGCCAAACGGGGTCTTCGGCGACTCGATATAGACCCCACCAACGTGGAGATGGGCTGGGTGATCGACTTTTGCGCCCAGGCTTTGAGGAATATCATCATCGGAATCGGCGGTAAACAGGACGGCTATATGATGCAGTCCAAGTTTGCCATCGCCGTCAGCTCGGAGTTGATGGCCATCCTCTCCATCGTAAGAGACCTCAAAGACCTCCGGGAGAGGATCGGCAACATCACCGTGGCCTATGACAAGAGGGGAAACCCCATTACGACGACCGATCTCGAAGTGGCCGGCGCCATGACCGCCTGGATGCGCAATACCATCAACCCGACCCTGATGTGCTCGGTCGAATATCAACCCATCCTCATCCACGCGGGACCCTTTGCGAACATCGCGGTGGGACAGTCCTCCATTATCGGCGATCGAATCGCCTTGAAGATGTTCGATTACAACGTGACCGAAAGCGGGTTTGCGGCCGACATCGGATTTGAAAAGTTCTGGAATGTGAAATGCCGTCTCAGCGGCCTGACCCCGCATGTCTCCGTCCTCGTGGCGACGGTCAGGGCGCTGAAGATGCATGGCGGTGGCCCCACGGTGGTCCCGGGGAGGCCGATCCCAGAGGAGTATACCAAAGAGAACGTGGGCCTGGTCGAAAAAGGATGCGCCAATATGGTCCACTTGATCAACGTCATCAAGAAGGCAGGGATCAACCCGGTGGTCTGCGTCAACGTCTTCCATACAGACACGAAGGACGAGATCGCTGCGGTCCGAAAGGCCGCTGAGGCAGCCGGCGCCCGGGTTGCGACCTCCGAGCATTGGCTCAAAGGGGGTGAAGGGGCCCTCGAACTTGCCGATGTGGTTTTGGATGCCTGCAACGAAAAGCAGGAATTTAAGTTCCTCTATCCCCTGGAGACCCCTTTACGGAAACGAGTTGAGATCATTACAAAAGAAGTTTACGGGGGAGACGGAGTCTCATGGACTCCTGAGGCCGAGGCCAAAGCCAAAAAGTTCGAAGCCGACCCCAAATACAATGATTATATGACCATGATGGTGAAAACCCATCTGAGCCTTTCCCACGACCCGACAAGGAAGGGCGTTCCGAAGGGGTGGGTCCTCCCCGTCCGGGACATCCTGGTCTTCTCCGGTGCCAAGTTCCTCTGCCCGATGGCAGGCACCATCAGCCTGATGCCAGGGACTTCCTCGGACCCTGCCTATCGAAGGGTCGACATCGACGTCGAAACGGGAAAGGTCAGGGGGCTCTTCTAAACTCCAAAATAAGGCACGGCTCTGCCGTGCCTTATTTTTTGAAGAAGAACAGCCTTTCGAGAAGGCCCGAAAAGAGGAATGGAACCTCAGAGACCGAACAGAGTGGATCGGCTTTGGGCCCTGGGGGATGAAGACCCAAAAGGAGGAAATGAATTTCCTCTCTGATGCTGCGAAAGCCAAGGCCTTATGATCATCGACTTTAACGGAACAGCCACTGTCGGAAAGTGGGAGCCAACCCTCGACATCTCTAAGAAGATCTTTTGGTTATCCCCAACCGATATCCTAAAGAGAGACGACCGATCCTTAACAAACATGCCTAAGGAGCAAAAGGTCCCATGAGGAAGTGTTAACCCTCAGACAAGAAGAAGTCACTTTGAAACGTGATCGACTCGAATTGGCCTTTCAATTTTTGAGCAAGGAGGGGAGAGAACGATGACCGCAAAATTGATCAACGGAAACGAGATCGCCGCGCAGATTCGGGAGGAACTCAAGCAGGAAGTGGTCCAGCTCAAAGAGAAGTATAACGTGACGCCCGGCCTGGTCACCATCTTGGTGGGCGAAAACCCCGCCTCTGTCAGCTATGTCACGGCCAAGCAGAAGACCTCCAAGGAGTTAGGATTCTATTCCGTTCAGGACAACCAACCCGAATCCATCACGGAGGCCGCCCTGCTCAACCTGATCGACCAGTACAATAAGGACCCGAAGATCCATGGGATTCTGGTTCAACTCCCATTGCCCAAACACATCAATGAGACGAAGGTCCTGTACGCCATCGACCCCAAAAAGGACGTCGATGGGTTCCATCCGGTCAACGTAGGGAAATTGATGATCGGTGAGGCCGATTTCCTCCCCTGCACCCCCGCGGGCATCCAACAGCTACTGATCCGCTCCGGAGCCCAGATCGATGGGGCAGAGGTGGTCGTGGTGGGCCGTTCGAATATCGTCGGGAAGCCGATTGCCAATATCCTTCTCCAGAAACAGAAGGGGGCCAATGCCACGGTAACGATCTGCCATACGGGGACGAGGGATATGGCCTTTCATACGAGAAGGGCCGAGATCCTCATCGTCGCGGCGGGAAAGCCCAAAGCGATCACGGCGGATATGGTCAGAGAAGGGGCAGTGGTCATCGATGTGGGGGTGAATCGGATCGGGATGACTCCCGAGGGGAAGGCAAAACTTTGCGGCGATGTCGATTTCGATGCGGTCAAAGAAAAGGCGAGCATGATCACCCCGGTCCCGGGCGGCGTCGGGCCTATGACCATCACGATGTTGATGATGAATACCGTGAAGGCGGCCAAGATCGCCGCAGGGATTAAATAAGAGTCCGAAGGAAAAACGATGAAGATCGCGGTCTCCGGAAAAGGGGGAACCGGGAAGACCACCCTCGCGGCCCTGATCCTCCGTTACCTTCTCCGGAAGAACTACAAACCCATCTTGGCTGTGGACGCCGATCCTAACGCCAATCTCGGCGATGCCCTCGGCGTAAAGGTGGAGAGCACGGTGGGGAAGGTCCTTGATCAATTCTTAAAGGAGAAGGAGAACCTCCCGCCCGGGGTGGTCAAGGAGTCTCTGCTCGACTATAAATTGGCAGAGATCCTGATCGAGGAGAAGGGCTTCGACCTATTGAGCATGGGCCAGGGCGAAGGCCCGGGATGTTACTGTTACCCCAACACGGTGATCCGGAATTACATCGAAAAGCTCGCCTCCAATTACCGATATGTCGTGATCGACAACGAAGCGGGGATGGAGCACCTTTCGAGAAGGACGAACGGAAACCTCGACCTCCTCCTGCTCATTTCGGATCCCTCCATGAAGGGGATCCGGACCTGCAAGAAGCTGGAGGACCTCGTTACGGAATTGGGGCTCAAGGTCAAAAAGACCTATCTCCTCGTCAACCGGGTCTCCAATGCGGTTCCTCCCCAGATCGAGAAGGAGGTTAAGCGCCTGAATCTCCATCTCCTTGGGACGATCCCGGAGGACAGCCATATCGTGGACCATGAATTGAAGGGCATTCCCATGCTCGATCTCTCGGAAGACAGCCCATCCGTGATCGCCCTCGAAGAAGCGATGAAAAAGGTGGTGCCTTAATGCGGAAGAGGAAATCTGTATTGGCAATCCTCGAATAAAATTTTACAATGATAATTGTGAAATATTTCCAAAAGGAGGGGGAGCATGATCATCATCGGCGAGAATATTCACATCCTTTCCAAGGTCGTCTCCGAGGCCATCAAATCGAGAAACGAAAAACCCTTGCAGGAGCTTGCAAAGAGACAGGCAGAGGCGGGCGCGGATTACATCGATCTTAATGTCGGGCCTGCCAAAAAGGACCCGGAGGTCCTAAAATGGCTGGCCGAGGTCGTTCAGGAGGTCGTCAACAAGCCCCTCTCCTTGGATACGACCAATCCTGTAGCCATGGAGGCAGGCCTCTCGGTCTGTAAAATCCCCCCTCTCATCAACTCGGCCTCCGGCAAGCAGGAGAGCAAAGAGAAAATGCTTCCCCTGGCGGTGAAATATAACTGCGATGTCGTCCTCTCGGTGCTGATCGATGCAGGAATCCCCTCCGATTCCTCCTCCAGGGCCGAGGCGATTATGGAATCGGTGGCCTATGCAAACGAGATCGGCATTCCCAACGAGAGGATCTGGGTGGATCCCATCATGATGCCCATCTCGGTCGACCAGCCCCAAGTGGTGGAACTATTTGAATTTATGAAAATTCTCCAGGACATCTGCCCTGGCGTCAAATCGACGCTCGGCCTCTCCAACCTCTCCAACGGCACACCGGAACACCTGAGAGGCATCCTGAATCGGGTCTGTCTGGTCATGCTCGATCGGTACAACTGTTTTTCGGCCATCGCCGATAGCTTCGACGAGGAGTTGATGAAGCTTGCCAAAGGGCAACTGCCCGAAATCAGGGAATTGATCTTCAAGGCTATGGACGAGGAGCTCGATCCTTCGAGTTACCCCAAAAAGGAGGCCGATATCATCAAGACGGTCAACGTGCTCATGGGAAGGACGCTCTATTCCCACTCTTGGCTCGAAACCTGATGTGAGAGATTAGCACCAAAGGAGGGAAACGATGCAATTGAGTGACTTTTTCGAACCCTATAAAGGCGAAATCAAGGAACTGTTGATCGGATCTCCGGATAAGGCGGTGAAGATTGGGGGTGAAAAGACCCTTCCCTTTCATGCCTTCGAAGGCCAGGAGGGAGCACCTGTCCGGTTCGCCCTCGAGGTCTTCGATACTCCTCCGGAGGGTTGGCCTGAACATCTCAGAGAACCCTTTGCCGATGTCCTTTCTGACCCGATTGCATGGGCGAACAAATGTCTGAAACAGTATGGCGCTGACCTCATCTCCCTCTATCTCGCAAGCCTCGACAGTGAGAATGCAGACATCGCCAAGATCGCGGAGAACGTGAAGAGGATGGCCGATCAGATCCCTGCCCCCCTGATTGTCATGGGAGTCGGGGATAAGGACAAGGATGCCAAAGCCCTCGTGGAGATCGCAAAGGTCTGCAGCGGAAAAAACCTCCTTCTCGGCCCTCTGGTGAAAGAGAACTACGAGGAGATCGCCAAGGCAGCCCTGGAGGGAGGCCACGCCATCATCCCCCAGAGCCCCCTCGACATCAACCTCTGCAAAGAACTGAACGTCAAGCTGACCAAATTCTTCCCGAAAGAGAAGATCGTCGTCGACCCCATGTCCGCGGCGGTCGGCTATGGCATCGATTACTCCTTCTCCATCATGGAGCGCGTCAAGCAGGTCGGCGTCATCCACAATGACGAGATGATGAAGGTGCCCATCATCGCCAACATCGGAAAGGAGTGCTGGAAAACGAAGGAGGCCAAGGAGGACAAAACTCAGGGCGTCCTCTGGGAAGCCCTCACCGCATTTACCCTGATCCTCGCGGGAGCCAACCTGGTGGTCATGCGGCATCCCGAGAGCTTAAAACAAGTTAAAAAATTGACTTCTTGAAAGGAGTTCGAAATGAGCAAGGGAAAAGTGAAAAGCGAAGAGATCAAGAAGATCATTCGTGCCGAAGACAATTGGGAGCCCGTAGGCCCCAC